>JADLAF010000259.1 GCA_020848375.1 Ignavibacteriaceae bacterium | reverse complement strand
TCACTGCAATGCCAATATGTTCTATATGCGTTGGTACCATTTTCTTTTCCGGTATATGTTATATAAACACTGATTCTTTATACTCCCCGAAGACAGAGCGCATCGTGTTGCATATCTCACCCACGCTGGCATACACCCTCACCGCGTCAAGAATCAGCGGCATCAGGTTTGCATCCCCTTCCGCACCGGCTTTTAGGGCAGCAAGCGCTTTCTGCACATCATCATTATTCCGCTGAGCGCGTATGCTGTGCAGGAATTTTGTCTGTTCTTCCTGTACTTTCATGTCAATCTTAAGCAGGTTATGCGGGGATTCTTCCTTTACCTTAAATTTGTTCTGACCAACAATAATCTGTCTTCCGTTTTCAATTTCCATTTCAGTTTGATAGGCGGCTTTCTGAATTTCCCCCTGCATATATCCGGCTTCAATGGCGGGTATCACGCCTCCCATTGACGCAATCGTTTCAAGATAACGGACTGCATCAGCTTCAATCTGATCAGTCATGGCTTCAACATAGTACGATCCGGCAAGAGGATCAGCAGTATTGGCCACACCGCTTTCAAAAGCAACTATCTGCTGTGTACGGAGCGCAATCTGCACTGACTGCTCTGTGGGGAGAGCAAGTGCTTCATCTTTTGAATTGGTATGCAGACTCTGAGTTCCACCCATCACTGCTGCGAGTGTCTGAATAGTTACACGCACGATGTTATTATCAACCTGCTGCGCGGTGAGTGTTGAGCCCGCCGTCTGTGTGTGGAATCGCAGCATCATTGATTTTTCATCCTTGGCTCCGAACTGTTCTTTCATAATACGCGCCCAGAGCCGTCTGGCTGCGCGGTACTTTGCAACTTCTTCAAGCATATCGTTATGGGCATTAAAGAAGAAGGAAAGACGTCCCGCGAACTCATCTATATCCATTCCGGCAGCCAGAGCAGCTTTAACATACTCAATGCCGTTTGCAATAGTAAAGCCCACTTCCTGAGCTGCGGTTGAACCGGCTTCGCGGATGTGATATCCGGAGATGGAAATAGTGTTCCACTTAGGCACTTCGCGCGAGCAGTATTCAAAAATATTGGTGATCAGCCGCATGGAGGGTTTCGGAGGATATATATATGTTCCGCGCGCGATATACTCTTTCAGAATATCGTTCTGAATGGTCCCGCTGATTTTGGACTTCGGCACTCCCTGCTTCTCAGCCACTGCGATATACATAGCCAGCAGCACCGAGGCGGAGGCGTTAATAGTCATGGATGTCGAAATTTTATCAAGAGGGATAGCGTCAAAGAGGATTTCCATATCGGCCAGGGTGTCAATTGCGACACCGACTTTGCCAACCTCTCCGTTGCAGATCGGGTCATCGCTGTCATAACCGATCTGGGTTGGGAGGTCAAACGCAACCGAGAGCCCTGCCTGCCCCTGGGCAAGGAGGAATTTATAACGCTCGTTGGACTCCTTTGCCGTTCCGAAGCCGGCATACTGGCGCATCGTCCAGAACCGTGAGCGGTACATGGAGGGGTAAACTCCGCGGGTAAAGGGGTAGTGCCCGGGAAAGCCGAGTTTCTCCTCATAATCCGGATTTGCGTCAGCCGGAGTATAAAGGGGCTTTACGGGAGTGAAGGAGACGGTTGTCATGGGGTTTTGCCGCTCAGGACTTTTAGCCGTTATTTTCTTATAGGAATTTTCTTCCCACTCCTGATATGCTTTTTGAACTTTTACTACCGTATCTTCTGGCTGAACCATATATAATCCTTCATTTAGTCACACATTTTTATCAAAAAGTATGCCCAATATCGGGGCGATTTCCGCTAATTAAAACGGCTTTTCATATTTGAGAATTTCATAATCGGGAAAAACCGTTGAATTTTTTCAGCATTTCTAAAATACCATTATTTATTCAGAGAAAAAGTGCCCCGGCTGCATTTCTCCTCCTCTCAAATCCGTTTCTCCCTTTTACCCTTCATTTTTCCTCATAATAGGGATATATTTCATGTTTTAAATTTCATTTCTCAGTAATAAGATCACCGGATAAAAAGAGCAGATGAACCCCATTAATATCATTGTCGGAATAAATATCCTTTCCCTTTTCGGGGCGAACCTGGACGGCGCCCGGAGAGGGCTGAAGAGTGCCGTAGGAGAACTTAAGGAAAAGCCGAAAACCTGGCTTCAGAAGTATCCACCGGCTCTGGCTGCCCTAATCCTCTTTGCCCAGATACTTGGAGTTTTTGGCATCGGAAACTTCACGGTTCCGGCGGAATATGAAAATTTGCAGTATGCCGGACTTCTGGTTTATCTTCTTTTTTCATGGTTTCAGATTTACGCCCTCCGTTCGCTGGGTAAGTTCTATTCACAGGATATGGTTATTCTCAAGAAACACGAACTGATAACCTCCGGTGCTTATCGCTTTATCCGTCATCCTCACTACTTCGGGCAGCTTGTTGCGGATATTGGCTGCGGATTGGCGCTGATGAATATCCCTACTCTGGTCCTCCTGCTACCAGAAACTGTTATGCTCATCATGCGGGCTGCAAAAGAAGAAGCTATGATGAAAAAACACTTCCCCGAACAGTTTGCTGCTTACAAGAAGAAGTCCGGATTTATGATCCCGTTTATCGGATGAGCTTTTCCTCCTTTTTATGAAACAATTTCTCTTTTTCTGCATTCTTCTGCTCTGCGGCTCCCAACATTTTTCGCAAAGCTACAGTACTGTTGAAATTAAATTCGGACTCGAGAAAAAGAGCGTGCGAGCCCTTGAGCGCCGAGGGGCTCTGTATATATCAGTCCGTGATTTCGCCGCTAAGTTCAAAACCGGTCACTATTATTCTGAGGTAAACAAAAAGTCGGAATTAAAGTTTAAGGAATCAGTTATCAAGTTCACCGCGAAAAATCCGTTTGTTGTGATAACTCAGACAGGATCAAAAGTCACAGCGGTATATCAGATGACTCTCTCAACGCTTTTTTTCGGAGAGGATATTTTTGTTGAATCTGAATCTTTCCGCAAATATCTCGGCAAAGCACAGTTAAAAATGCTGAGCTATACCGGCAAACCTGTTCCGGTTAAAGAAACTAAAAAGGAAACTGTTACCCCTCCTTCAGCAGAAGGATCAGTCCGGTTTAATTATTCTCAGCGCGCCAATGGCTCAGTGCTCCGGATTGGTACTGAGAGTGAGTTTAATTCCTACCGGCACACTCTTAAAGGCAAACTTCTTACGATTGAACTTGAAAAAACTGCGGGGATAAAAGAAAACGTAAGTCAAAGCTACAGTGACGGAATTCTTGATAGCATATCTGCTTCAAATATATCCGGCGGCATACGGATACGGATTCTGGCTGGTAAATCCTTTGATGCTTATGATATTATAAAAAACAGCAATAAGTCTCTAACTGTCTCTTTCCGGAAAAAGGAAGAGACCATCACCCCGACTGATCTGAGCGATAAAAAAAAGAAATGGAAATTTGATGTCGTTGTGATTGACCCCGGTCACGGGGGCAAGGACATGGGGGCAGTAGGAGCAAATAAAACCATTGAAAAAAATATCAATCTTGCTGTCGGACTGAAGCTTGGCAAACTTATCAACAAATACCTGCCGGAGGTAAAAGTAGTATATACTCGTAAAACTGACACGTTTATTGAACTGCACAAACGCGGGAAAATTGCAAACGATGCCGGAGGAAAACTCTTCATCTCAATTCACTGCAATTCAGTTGCGGGTAAGAAAAAAGCACCTAACGGAACAGAAGTCTATCTTCTCCGTCCCGGTAAAACACAGGATGCTATCGAAATAGCCGAAATAGAAAACAGCGTAATCTCCTATGAGGAAGACCCGAAAAAGTACAAAGAATTGACGGATGAAAATTTCATCTTAGTCAGCATGGCTCACGCCTCCTATATGAAATACTCAGAGAAGTTTGCCGACCTGGTTGACATCAACTTCCGAAACAAATTGGACATCAACAGCCGCGGAGTAAAGCAGGCGGGGTTTTACGTGCTTGTCGGCGCTGCCATGCCGGGGGTGCTGATTGAAACCGGGTTCGTAAGCAACGACCGTGACGCAGCATATATCCGCAGTGAAGAGGGGCAGAATGACATCGCCTCTTCCATTCTGGATGCGGT
>JADLAF010000258.1 GCA_020848375.1 Ignavibacteriaceae bacterium | reverse complement strand
GCCCATTGGCGGAAGTCCGGCTTTTGGTTTTGCTTTTTCACATTCTGGAAAGTTTAGAAATCAGAAAGGAATCAAAACATTCCAAGTCCAGAAAGCAAAAAAATACCTCCACAAACTGGAATTCCAGTGTTTGGAAAGTGAAGAGCCATGAATATGTGAAATCAGTAACAAAAATATTTTGTTGAGAAAATTGATACTCTATCAAAGCAATCTTTCCATATAACTGTTTCGAGTTACAAAAAGAGTATTGAATTAGCAAGAAATTTAGATTAAACTTACACCACTAATGGCAAATAAAACGTATAAGTTATAGAATTGCAATTAAACCATAAAATAGATTTACTGTTTCTCCTTGCAATTGCGTCCTTGTTGCTTCAGGGAAATCTATACTCTCAGCAAAGTGATAGTATTAACCTGAGGCTTTCCGGAAATGTTCGCGATACATTGAATTTGAAGACTGCCCGGGAAAACGTATCCGGCGCTCAGTTCATGAAAGAAAAATATAAGGTCAATTACCTGAAAATTGGTGCAATAACCGGTGCAACTGCCGGGGCTTTCCTGTGGCTGCATAATTACCAGAAGAATGCATGGTGGAGCGGGCAGCGCGGTAAATTCCATTTTCAAAATGACTGGAACTATGCAATGAGCGCAGATAAGTTCGGACATTTTTTTGACGGCGCGTTTATCCAGGCACTTTATAGGGGGGGATTTGAATGGGCAGGTTTAAGTCCTACCGCCTCCCAGTGGCTGGGTGCCGCTTTCAGCATCGCTTATATGACAGATATTGAGATCGAAGACGGTTTTGCAACTGACTGGGGATTTTCCCCCGGCGACCAGATCGCAAATGTTGCCGGTGCGCTTTATCCCGTAGCTCAGTATTACTGGAAGCCGCTGAGAAGCGTTAACTTGAAGTGGAGCTACTACCCTTCTGAAGATATACTCAGCGGAAAAAAACACGGTGCATTTTTGGATGATTATGACGGGCAGACCGGATGGGTATCTTTTAACCTGTGGGACATATTGCCGAAGAAGGCTAAGAAATTCTGGCCGGATTACCTGAACATAGCAGCAGGTTACGGAGTGAATAACTATACTGACCTTGAAAACCGGTATGCAGATTATTATTTTGGGCTTGACCTGAACTGGGAACGGATCCTTCCCGGAAACAGTAAATTCATGCTTTGGTTCAAAAATGTCTTAAACCATTTCCGCTTCCTGCCGCTGCCAGTATTGAAATTCAATAAAGACGGCGTAACTTATTCGGTAAATTTTTGATGAAAATAAAATCTGAATATAATAGACCTCACCCCCGTCCCCTCGCCCAGAGGGAGAGGGGAGACAATCCCAAGATATTAACGAACAATCCCCCTCTCCTTTCAGGAGAGGGGTTAAGGGGTGAGGTAATCAGATACAGATTAACTCAGGAATTTAGTTCTATGGGATTTCTTTTGAAAAATAAATGCACCTGCATAGTTTTGATATTTTTCATAGCATCATTAATCACTTCTTCTGTATATTCGGGAGAGTCCGCCGGGGATAATGAGATCAAACTGAAGCTCAAAGAGAAAAAGATTGAGTTTGCAAATCTGGAAACCGGGAATTTCAAAATCGGAAATCCATTATTACCCGAAAATGTGTTCAGCAGATCTGTTTTGGCAAAGGAAAAAAAACTGTATAAGATCAACCCCTGGAAAATGACAGCGCTTGGAGTTGTCGCCGGGGGAATTTTCACGGGACTACATATATATTATTCAAACACATGGTGGAAAGATAAAGTGCATTATTTCAAGTTTGCTCAAGACGGTTTTTATGCAAGGAATATGGATAAAGCTTCGCACATTTATACTGCAAATGCATTCACCGTGATTACTGCAACCGGTTTTGAGTGGGCAGGTTTATCACCATCCAAATCATTATTATACGGCGCAATAACTTCTATGGCATATGAAACCTACATTGAAGTAAATGACGGCCTTGCCCCGAACTGGGGATTTGACTGGGTGGATATGGGAGCAAATTTAGCGGGCGCATTGTACCCGTTTTTGCAAAACGAAGTGAAGCCCTTCAGGCATATCAATTTCAAGTGGAGCTTTAAACCTGAATGGGTAAAAAAGAAAACTACACAAAGTGATGACTTGCTTGATGATTACACTAATATGACTTTCTGGGTTAGCGTGAATCCCATGATCGTCCTGCCAAAATCCATAACCAATGGCAAATTCTACCCTAAATTTCTGGCATTTGCTTTGGGAATGAGCCTTCAGGATGCAAGCCACGTAACCGGAAGCACAAATGCACAATCGCAGTGGTTTATTTCTATTGATTGGGATGTAAATCAACTGCCCGGAAAATCTGATTTTATGAAAAAATTGAAGAAAATACTGAATTTTTATCACTTCCCCGCGCCTGCTGTGAGGATATCTCCATCAGGTATATGGTACGGACTTTATTTTTAAGTATTTTTCTCTTATTTTTGTAGCTTTAACACAAAAGGACTATGGCTAAACAACAAACATTTGCTGATAAAGCAAGCAAATTATCGAAAAAATCAGGTAGTATTATCATCGATCCAGAGAGCGGGAAAGAGACCAAGCTCCTGAACGTAAAACTGGTTGAATCTACAAAAACCACTAAAGGTACATGGAAGTTTTTAGTAAGAATGCAGAAAGTTTATGAATCATCTTTAAAACCATACGAAGGGTAAGATAGAAAATGTCAAAAGTATGTGAATTAACAGGCAAGGGGCCGCTTTCGGGAAATCATGTTTCCCATGCTCATAACAAAACAAAAAGAAGACAGCTTCCTAATCTACGGAAGAAGAGGATCTGGATAGAAGAAGAAAGTAAGTTCGTTACTCTTAAAATATCCACAAGCGCTCTTAAGACCCTCAAGAAAAAGGGCTATGCAAAGATGTTAGCCGATGGAATGGCTGCAGTTTAAGTTTTGCTTTTAAGGATTTTTAAAGGAGTGTAAATTTTTTTTGCACTCCTATTGTTTTAGATACAGTTAAAACCATTCAGCAATCATTTTCAAACAACTTGTCACTGGCACCGCAAATAAGCGTTATCATTCCCACGCTGAACGAAGAGAAACTCATAGTTCAGACCCTAAGCCAGTTCAATAAAGATCTAAGAGAAAAATTCAGCATCGAAGTAATAATTTCCGATGGCGGCAGTACTGACGCAACACTTGATCTTGCCGGCAAACGTGCAGATAAGATTGTGAACGCTGTTAAGGGTGAAAAACAGAATATCCCGCAAGGAAGAAATGCAGGAGCCAAATGTGCTTCAGGGAAATATCTATACTTCCTGAACGCTGATACTATGGTAAACAATATGCCCGAGTTTCTTGAGGTAACTTTGAATGCTCTTGGCGATGAAAGACACTCAGCCCTTACCTGCAGGATTCAGGTATTCCCTGATGAAATGAGACTCTCAGATAAATTGTTTCACGGTTTCTACAATAACTACGTTAGAATTCTGAATTTTCTTGGTATGGGAATGGGAAGAGGCGAATGCCAGATGGTAAAGAAGGAGATATTTGAGGAACTGAATGGATATAATGAATCACTTGCCGCCGGTGAAGATTATGATCTGTACAGAAGGATCAGGAAGCTGGGCAAAGGAAAGATCAAATTCCTGAACGAACTGGTTGTGTATGAATCACCAAGAAGATACAGAAAATTTGGATACAGAAGGGTTTTCCTTGACTGGACCAAGAATTCTGTATCAGTTCTTTTTAAGAATAAGTCTGTATCAAAAGTCTGGGAAGCGGTTAGGTAAAATCACTGTTGTCATGCTAAACGACCTGCATGTTGCGGGCAGGAGTGAAGCATCCATTTTGAATTGAAAATCGCTTGAATATTCTTGAAAATTCGCGAACATTCGTGTTAATTCGTGGCTAAAGCTTTCTTCTTTTGGCAGAATTATGTACTTAAATTTTCATCAGCAACAGAAAGAAGATGAAGTTAAAATGTCAAGTCAGGTCCTCAGACCTGACATGCAAATATAGGAATCGTGGCTAGAGCCGACTACATAAAGCCCTATAATCCACAACCCAAAAGAGGCTGTCTCAAAAGTTCTATTTTTCAGTGGCACAGACATTCTTGTCTGTGATTATTAATCATAAATGTTGTTTTCGACAGACAGGAATGTCTGTCCCACTGGTTTTGAGACAGACTCTAAAGGTCGTGGCTAATCAAATTATTACACCCGTTGTTGGTGTTTTCACCAACAACTCACGTACTATCAGAGTCTCTTCAAGAAGGACTCTGATAAAGAAAGTTTTGCTTTTATTCCCCTCTCGGGAGGGGTGGCTCCGAAGGAGACGGTCTACGACTCTTCGAGTCATAGACTCGTAGAGGGTGGGTTTACTTCAAAAAAAACTATATACTAAGATTTTTTCCCGGTGAAAGGTAATTTTGCACGTAATCTGCTATTGAGTCCTCAAGTTTCATGCATTCATTTTCATATCCTGCGGCTCTCAGCTTATTAATATTCGCTTTGCTGTAGTACTGATACTGGTTCTTTATATTATCCGGCATATCTATGAATTCAATATCAGGCTCTTTGCTAAGTGATTTAAACACTGCATCAGCAGCTTCAAGCCACGTTGAAGCAGTCCCAGAACCGATATTATAGATACCTGTTTCGTTCTTCCCTGCTTCATTAAAGGGATCGAAGAACAAAGTCATCTCAACTGCGTCTTTTATGTAAATGAAGTCGCGCATTTGTTCGCCGTCTTTATACTCAGGCTTTAAGGATTTAAACAATCTCAGCTTCCCTGTTTTAAGTATCTGTGCATAAGCCTTGTTGACCATACTGCGCATATCGCCTTTGTGATCTTCATTGGGGCCAAATACATTAAAATATTTCAGTCCAACGAATTTGCTATGATAATTATTTTCGATTACCCACTTATCAAACATTTGTTTCGAGAGTCCATACTTATTCAGTGGCTTAAGCTTTGGCAGGATTTCAAGGTCATCATCAAATCCAAGCGAGCCATCACCATATGTAGCGCCGCTTGAGGCATAGATATACTTTGCGTTATTTTTGAGACACCAATTGCCAAGGGACTTCGAGTATTCGACATTATTTTCAACGAGGAAATTCATGTTCTCTTCTGTAGTTGAACTGCAGGCGCCCATGTGGTAAATTGAATCAACCTTATATCTGATCGAGTCTTTTTGGATCTGCTTCAGGAATGTATCTTTATCAATAAAGTCTACGTAATCAAGGGGGTCAACGTTTTTCTTTTTTAGCCCGTCCATATCGGTATCAATAAGCAGTATGTCATGTGCTCCAAGCTTATTCAAACGCCAGCAAATCGCGCTTCCGATAAATCCTGTGCCTCCGGTAATGATCTTCATAGTAGTAATAAGTTCAAGTCAATTACAAATTTAGCTTATTACAATTTATGATTCAATTGATAAAAGAAGCAACCCCTCATTACTTCTTACTTAAATTGGTTACCTGCAGTAATTAGCATTTACAGTCACGCAAACTCCCAATCTTTCAATTGTAAACTGCCCTGTATCAACATTGAATTTCATAGCTGTATCATAACTTCCCGGTAGTCCACATGGCGATGAAAATGCAATTCTAAAACAAGCCTCATTGTAAGTGGGCCCTGCTTTTATTATATAATAAGTATTGAAGCTCAAAGGTGGAACAGACGGGTCACCTGTATTTTCATCACCCACAAGATCACATACCCAGTCACGCCATGTATATGCAAAACCACAACCATGTAGTGAATAATCTGACGCTTTGTAAACACAGAATTCGCGTTCTACTGGGTTATCATTGTTATCTACGGCCCTGATTCCCAGTTCCCATGTCATTCTATCATCATCTGTCTTTGAGGATGATGGATTAATCAGAGTGTTATGTACTTGGTTTTCTTCACTACATGAACTTATGAACAATGAAAACAAAAGTACGACTAAGGTTAAAACTAAGGTGTTTTTCATTTTGTTATTTTTTAGGTTTATAAAATAATTAGTTAAATTGAATCGAGGGGTTGATTTTATATTTATAAATATAGAT
>JADLAF010000257.1 GCA_020848375.1 Ignavibacteriaceae bacterium | reverse complement strand
TGCAGCGCCAGCGAGTTAATCATGGTTGCCAGCATACCCATCTGGTCTCCGGTAACGCGTTCAATGCCCTGATCGGTTGCACTCAGTCCGCGGAAGATATTTCCGCCTCCGATAACTATGCCAAGCTGAACACCAACTGCATGCACTTTTTTAACTTCTTCGGCAAAGAAATTCAGTACTTTTGCGTCAATACCGAATCCTTTGTCCCCCATAAGGGACTCGCCGCTGAGTTTGAGTAATATCCGTTTGTATTTTAATGAGCTCATTTTTTATACCCTGATAATGATAAAAAAAAAGGTCTTAGAGGAATCTAAGACCTTATAAAGTGAAATTAGTTTTTCGGATCGCTGAGGTTATATCTCACAAAGGAGTTAATCTTAACTGCGGTACCGTGCTCCTTGTTGAAATCATTAATCAGATCTTTAATCTGCTTTGAGTTTTCAGAGAAGTAGGACTGCTCGAAGAGACAAACTTCCTGGAAGTATTTATTCAGACGGCCCAGGGCAATCTTCTCAAGAAGATTATCGGGTTTCTTTTCCTGACGGGCCATATCTTTATATATTTCCATTTCGTGTGCGATCACATTCGGATCAACTTCTTCACGGTAAACCACTGACGGGGTCATAGCAGCAACCTGAATTGCAATATCGCTTCCGAGCTTTTTGAAAGCCGATACTTTTTCTGTTGCTACATTATCATAACTGATAAGAACTCCGAGTCGTGAACCGTAGTGTATATAATCAATCACGCAGCCGGTTTTGTTTTCAACGGTTTTGAGGCGTGAGATAATTGTTCTTTCGCCAACTTTTCCTGCAACTGCTGAGAGTTCACCTTCGAGTTCAGGCACTTTAGCCATCAGGTCTTCAGGTGAATTAGCTTTTGCAGCGAATGCTTTTTCAGCAACAAACTCTGCAAATTTCTTGAAGTCTTCTGATTTAGCAACAAAGTCAGTTTCGCAGTTAACTTCAACCATTACCGCTGAGGTACTGTCTGAAGCAACTTTTGCGATAACAATGCCTTCGTTAGCGGTTTTGTCAGCTCTCTTGAGAGCAACAGCAGCGCCTTTTTTACGGAGTATATCAATCGCTTTTTCTTCATCACCGCCTGATTCAATCAGGGCTTTTTTACAATCCATCATACCTGCGCCGGTTTTATTGCGCAGGTCATTAACCATACTTGCTGTTATGTTCATGCTTTTATATTATCCTTTTTCAGTTCTTTCTCTGCGCGAAGGTCTGCCTTCTTTAGCAACTCTTTCAGTTTCAGCGGCAGCTTCGGCTTTCATCTCTTTTGATTTCATATTGCCTTCAATTATTGCATCGGCAATTACTTTGGTTATCAGTTCGATGGTTTTTACTGCATCATCGTTTGCAGGGATAACGTAATCAACGGTATCCGGGTCGCAGTTGGTATCAACAATTGCAAAGACGGGGATATTAAGTTTCTTTGCTTCCTGAACCGCGATTGCTTCTTTTTTGATATCAACAATAAAAAGCGCATTAGGAAGACGGGGCATGGTTTCCATACCTTCAAATACGTTTCTGAGTTTTGCTTTTTCGCGGGAAAGGAAGAGACGCTCTTTTTTGGTTCTCAATTCGAATGTACCGTCTGCCTCCTGCTTTTCAATTCCCTGAAGGCGCTTAATGCTCTTCTTAATGGTGGAAAAATTGGTAAGCATACCTCCGAGCCATCTTTCGGTGACCCAGTTCATTTCGCATCGGCGGGCTTCGGTTTCGAGAATGTTCTTTGCCTGTTTTTTAGTTCCGACAAAAAGAATTCTGTTACCCTGACCAACAAATTCAGAAATTGCCTGAGCAACTTCGTCAACGAGTACCTGGGTTTTTTTGAGGTCAATGATGTGAATCCCATTCTTCTCCATGAAGATATAGGGTTTCATTTTGGGGTTCCAGCGGCGAGTAAGGTGACCGAAATGTGCTCCGGCTTCAACCAACTGAAGTAAATCGAGTTTTGGCATTGTTTTGTTTCCTGTTATTCTTCTACTTTTCTCTACTTTACCTTGGAGCGGCTTTCCGGAAGATGAAAAATCCCCCGGGTTAACGGAGGATTTCCAAATTCATTACCCGCACAGGCGGTAAATCAAAAAGTATGTTTGATTATATGAGTGAGTTAAAAAATTATCTCTTAGAGAACTGGAATCTCTTACGAGCTTTCGGACGGCCGTATTTCTTACGCTCAACCATTCTGGGGTCACGGGTAAGCATACCGTGTGGCTTAATCTGAGTACGTGCTTCAGGCATTTCAGCAACTAAAGCTCTTGCAATAGCGAGGCGAAGTGCCTGGCTCTGTCCGGTAAGTCCGCCGCCGTTAATATTGGCCTGCATGTCGTATTTACCATTCTCACCGGTGAGGGTGAGGGGATTAAGGATATCCGAGCGGTGAACTTCCTGAGTGAAGTATTTCTCAAATTCTCTTCCGTTAATGGTTATTTTGCCTGTTCCCGGCTTCATAACGAGGCGGGCAACTGAGGTCTTTCTTCTTCCAATAAATATCTTTTCTACCATATTTTTCTTCCGTTAGAAACTTAAATTCTCTGGTTTCTGGGCTGCATGTGGATGCTCTGGTCCTTTATAGACCTTCAGTTTTTTAATTAGTTTGTCGCCAAGGCGGTTCTTAGGAAGCATTCCGCGGACTGCCATGTGTATCAGGCGTTCAGGGTTCTTTTCGCGTACTTCGGTGACCGTCTTTCTTTTTAATCCGCCCGGATAGCCAGAATAGTGGAAATACTCTTTCTGAGTAGCTCTTTTTCCTGTCAGGACAATCTCTTCAGCATTAATGACAACCACAAAATCACCGGTATCCATATTCGGGGTAAACACAGCTTTGTCCTTACCGCGGATTACGCGGGCTACTTTGGTGGCAAGACGGCCTAACACTTTGTCCTTGGCATCTACCACAAACCACTGCTGAGCGGCTTCTTCGGTTTTTATAAACCTTGTCATTCTTTCCTGTTTCACAGTATTCTCCTAATGGGCGAAATTATTTTTATCAAAGATTACTAAATTACCGCAAACTTAGGAAATTGTCAAACTTTTTTTCCAGTTTTTTGTCATCTCGTATGTGATTTGCCCTTCCAGACCATGAATTCAATGGGATTTTACGTCAAAATCAGGATTTTAGCTGGATGAACCTTACCGAGCTGATGATCTCTCAGATTAGGCACGATATCCAAACTTTACCAGAAAAGTTCCTTTTCGGCGGAGATAAGCAGGAACATCAGCGTTTTTCATCGTTATAAGGATTTTTACCCATAGATTGCTTGTATGAATTTACTTTCACATCTTTTTGCAACGGAGCTTAAAGGAAGAAACCTTACGGCCGATTTCCTGAAGGGGATGGCAGTGCTCTTTATGATTCAGGTGCACATTACAGAACTGCTCGCTCAGCCGGATTTTTTCGGAAGCTGGGCGGGGAAGGTTTCACTCTTCCTTGGCGGACCACCTGCTGCGCCGGTTTTTATGGCGGTGATGGGGTATTTTCTTGCAGGGAGTAAGAAGTCACTTTCAAGGGGACTTCTAAGAGGGGTGAATCTGATTCTCGGGGGAATTCTGCTGAATATCTTTTTAAATGCATCGCTGCTTTATAATATATATTCGGGTGAACTGTTCCTTAATCCGTGGCATTATATACTGGGGGCTGATATACTGCCACTCGCCGGGTTGAGTGTGATGATCATAGCTTTGTTCCGCAAGTTATTTAATGATAATCTTTGGGCCGGGGGCTTATTTCTTACTCTGATGATTCTTGTTAACCAGTTCCTCCCCCGCGGAGTGCAGCAGGAGAATGAGTATATACGTTATACTCTTGCGTTCCTTTTTACCAATGAATACTGGTCCTATTTCCCTTTGTTCCCCTGGCTGGTATATCCGTTCGCCGGATATCTTTTCCGATTACTTGAACCACGGCTGCACTTCAGTGCTGATATGCTTAAAGTTCTGTCTGTTTCATTAATTGCATTGTTGTTTGGGGCCGGTCGCTTTTTTTACGAAGATATTGTCAATCTTCCCCGCTGGTATCATCATGATCTGTGGCTTATACTGTTTAATTTTCTCTTCCTTGCAGGATATATGCCACTGTTCCGGCTGACTGCTGAGTATTTTAAGAAAAATACCGTAATTCTGTGGACAATCTGGCTGGGGAAAAATGTAACTGCTGCTTATGTAATTCAATGGATAATTTTGGGTAACGCAGGAACTCATTTATATAAAACAGTATCGTGGGAGTGGCTGGGTGTTTGGTTTGTTACGGTCTGTGTGGTTGTGACTTTACTAACAGTGCTGTTTGGCAAAGTGAAAGGTTTGTATAAAAGCAGGGAAGTGTGATGGAAATCGGGAATTTGGGAGAAAGGAGCAGGTTTTATTTCTCCATTGCCGTAATAGCTGAATCCAGCTTTACGGAAAGCCCGTCATAAGATTTAACAAGTTCACTTCCCATTCCGGTGAGCTCTTTCATATATGTTTTAATTTTCAGCTTTGTATCAACCTTCATATCAAAAAAATTGTCCATAATCGTATGGATTCCCCGCATATATAGTGACTGGAATGAATAGACGAGTGAGATTTGCTCGGCTGTTTTGAAATCAATCCTTGCGAACACCTGAGCTGAAACCGCAGTCTGAAATGCTGCATCTTTAAGCAGCGGGGGTCTTAGCCCCTTCCAACCTTTAATCGGTGCTTTGGTGTCTGGTTTTGCATCCGATATGCCGAGTGAGTCGAGTTCATTGACCAGTCCCTGATAATAGATTATTCTTCCCTCAAGAAATTTTTTATTCCAGCTTATTTCTTCATTAATTGATTTAAGTGCATTAAGTGTTTTTTCCTCCTCTTTTCTCTCTGCAAGCCAGTCACTCAGATATAACCCAAGAAATACGCTAAAAACAATCAGAAACATTTCAGCCATAAACTGGAGAAACGTTTTTTTGATCCTTAAGGTGTCTGCCATACTGTTAAAAGAGATTCCGTCCGAATTTAAATGACTTCAGCATAGAGAAGAATACCGGTTTATAGTCCAGAAAATTTTTCATACCGTTTATACGTAAAGTGAGTGAATAGTCCTCATCAGTCTCGGTTCTCATATATACGATAAAAGAAACCTGACCTTCCATTTCTTTCGGATCACCAAAATAAGCAGTATAGTTGCCGTTGGGAACAGCCATGCTGTATTTATACCGTGAGGGATAAAAAAGATGTTTTTTCTTTACCTCAAGAATAACATAAGGAGTGTAAGCCGGATTCTGTGTTCCCCCGATAAAGGTGACAGCATCCAGTTTGCTTTTAACGTTATTGTCCTGATAAGTCCACCCCATAGGAAAGCGAATGCGTACGTTCAGAGTTGACTCAGTATAGACCTGCTGAAGTGCCGATGTATCTGCGCCAGACATCGAGGATGCAAATGAGCTCTGGGGAGTGGCGGTGGTCTGGGTGTTCTGGCCGCTCTCGCCTCCGGTTTCAGCCGGATCTTCAGACTCACCGGTTACCGTTTCTTCCTGCTGAATGGTCTCCTGAGTTGGGTTTTGCTCCTGAAACGCCTCCCCCTGATAGGGGAGATTCACCGTAACATAAGAAGTACCGGCCGGCGGATTCGATGAAATAACATTCATCATCAGCGCGGACCCGAGAACCAGCAGGCCGTGGAATCCCACGGAAAGAAGATAACTCAAACCGATCCGGTTCTTTTCAGCCGGAGGGGTGGCTGTCTGATTCATACTTCTTTTCTTTCATAACGTAACACACGTACCATCGTCAATTTTACTCTGTCTCTCTTTTTTAATACATTTGGAACCGGAATCCCCCTGATTTCTTATACAATACCCCTGCCGGAAGGTTCCGGAGTCAAATTTTTAGCGTAATTTAATTTAAGGAGATACCTGCATGAAAACAAAAGCAGATTACCTGAAAGACGTAATTGAACATATTGATATTAAAAAGCATGATGTGACCGGGCTGGTTGATTCGATGGAGAAAATGGCATTCCAGGCAAGGAATCTCTACCGCGGTGCCAAAATCTATGAGATGATGGTTAATGACAAGGAAAGTGCAGTAATCCTTACCCTGGCGGGAAGTCTGTTTTCGGCCGGTCTGAAAAAAGTGGTTCATGACATGATCCAGAATAACATGGTTGATGCAATCGTTTCGACCGGTGCTATTATGGTTGACCAGGACTTTTTTGAGGCACTCGGGTTCAAACATTACTTGGGTACACAGTTCGTTGATGACAACGAAATGAGAGACCTGATGATTGACCGTATCTATGATACTTATATTGATGAAGAAGAACTGAGAATCTGCGACGAAACCACCGGAAAGATTTTTGACGGGCTTGAGCCGCGTCCCTACTCCTCACGCGAACTGCTCTGGGAGTTCGGAAAATATCTGGATGAAAATGGCGGTCCGAAGGTTGATGATTCCGTTATATATGCTGCGTATAAAAAGAATGTACCGATTTTCGTACCGGCATTTTCTGACTGCTCAGCCGGATTCGGATTCGTTCTGCACCAGACAAAAAATCCGGATAAACATGTAACTCTTGATGCTGCAAAGGATTTCCTTGAACTGACCAAGATTAAACTCGCGAGCAAAGAAACCGGAATCTTTATGATTGGCGGAGGAGTTCCGAAAAACTTCACACAGGATATCGTAGTAGCTGCTGACCTTCTTGGTGAAGAAGCTGCCATGCACAAATATGCAGTTCAGATAACCGTAGCTGACGAACGAGACGGTGCACTCAGCGGATCAACCCTGAAAGAAGCAAGCTCATGGGGCAAGGTATCTACCACCTACGAGCAGATGGTTTACGCAGAGGCAACCATCGCCATGCCGCTGATTGTCGGGTATGTATATCACAAAGGCTTCTGGAAAGGCCGTGAAGCAAAAGAATTCACCAAGCTCTATCAGCAGGAAAAAGCGTTAGCTTAATTGTGAATGGTAAATTATGAATAGGGGAATTCGTAATTCAGTAGATGTATTAAGACCGGCCTGAAGTGCCGGTCTTTTTTTATCAAGGCCTTGATTAGTTGAATTTTTAGCAGAAATGTAAAATATTACTTTACATTTATTATGAAAAATAAACTTACGTCACCAAACTGGTACCGTTCACCCGACTTCCTGGCAATAATTGCATATCGGATTAGCCAAGCTGAAGCGCAGTGCCGCTAATCTGTTCAGCCATTATCAAAGGTTAAAGTATCTTAGCAACTAACTGATTTTTCCCTATTTTTCTGATAAGAAATCCCGGGTTTGGGGATTTCCGATAGAAATTTTATAACTTTTTCGGCTATACTCCTCATGCAACCACCTTTTCGTCTTCACCACGTTATTTTTGCTTTATTCATATTTACTCCGGTTTTGCTGCCGCAGTCTCCGG
>JADLAF010000256.1 GCA_020848375.1 Ignavibacteriaceae bacterium | reverse complement strand
CCAATGTGATCTACACCTGGGAGAAGGCACTCTTTGAAGGTGCCGTAAACATCTTCTCTAAAGGTAAAGAGAAAGCCAAGCACCCACAGGTTGATAAAAATGTGGAAGAGCTTAAAAAAACTCTTCTCAAACGTAACGAAGTCATCAGCGAACTAATTCAGGAGAACCTCGCCTTAAAAAAAAATCTTGGTATGATGATTGACCTGAATCTGGTCTGTTGTTCTCCAAGCAGTGCTTAAAGGGTTCTAAAGAAAGCTGGAATGCTTATTTCCTGGAATAAGATTAAAACTGCCCCTAAAGGTTCCGGTTATCAGCAGCCGACTAAACCTCATCAGGAATGGTCCGCCGCGATAGTGCCATATGGCACAACTATCGGCGGATAAACTTCAGGGGTACTTTTCTTTTCCTGATCTCTGTTATTGATGGCTATTCCCGGTATAGCCTACACCACGAATAAGAACCAATATGCAGGGATTTGATGTACGCTGAACCAATACACAGCTTATGATTCGCGAAAAGAACCCAAATCAGCTTAAATTCGAGGCTTTTAAGACCCCCTTTGAAGCTCAAATGAACAAAAATAACAGGTGGGTAAAACTTGCAGAAATGATCCCCTGGGAAGAGTTGATTATTGTTTACTCAAAGCGCATGAGCGATTTTGGCAGACCTGCCCTCAGCCCCCGCATAGCAATCGGCGCACTGATTATCAAAACAACTCTTGGACTCAGTGACTAAGAGACCGTTGCTCAGATACAGGGAAATATGTATATGCAGTATTTTCTTGGTTTAGAAAAGTATCAGGAGGAACCTCTGTTTGATCCATCACTCTTAGTGCATTTTCGCGAAAGAATGGGAAAAGAAATAGTTGATGAGATGAATGGTATTGTTGTTGTCAAAGCAATAAAAGAAAGCGCAAAGAAAGAGAAGCAGAAAACGAAGAAAAAAAACCGCAAAGACCAGGGGCAACAACCGAAAAAAGAAAACGACTTGGTTGAAAACAAAACAGAAGAGATAAACGCCAGCACAGACAAAGAACCTACCGCCAAAGAGAATGCTCCTCAGGAGGAACAAGTAACACACCAGGGGTATTATATTCTTGACTCCACCATAGCTGATCAATATATAAAGTATCCGACCGATGTTGATTTGTTGGATAAAAGCCGCCAGAAGAGTGAAGAAATCATAGATATCCTTTATGTAAACAGCGGCTTGAGAAGTAAACCGCGAACCTACAAAAAGGTAGCCCGGACAAAGTATCTTGATTTTTCCAAGAGAAAGAATAAGACAGCAAAACAGGTCAGAAAGGCCCGAAAACAGCAGTTATCCTATCTTGATCGTAATATAAGGGCAATAGAAACGTTTCTGCAATCTGATAACAAATTGATAGAGAAACTTGATAAAAGAACGTATCGTACCTATTTGGTAATACAGGAAATCTATCGTCAGCAGAAATTTATGCATGATAACAATGTGAATCGTTGTGATAATCGCATTGTAAGCATAGAACAGCCACATGTAAGACCGATGGTAAGGGGTAAACAGGGAAAGAATGTGGAATTTGGTTCGAAGGTATTAGCAGGGATAACAGAAGATGGATATACCTTAATACCAGAAATGGAATGGGATCAATATAATGAAGGAAATTATGTCATAGCAGCAGTAGAAGATCATAAAAACAAACTAGGATATTATCCCCAAGTAGTAATTGGAGACCGGATATTTGTCTCACGAGCAAATCAACTTGCCTTAGAAAAATTAGGCATTCGATTAAGCGGGAAGAGTTTGGGGAGAAAAAATCATGAAAAGAAGGAAGAAGAGATAAAGCAA
Organism: Ignavibacteriaceae bacterium; assembly: GCA_020848375.1. Classification (GTDB taxonomy): domain Bacteria; phylum Bacteroidota; class Ignavibacteria; order Ignavibacteriales; family Ignavibacteriaceae; genus H2-BAC3. Next base: position 2,095 of record JADLAF010000256.1, on the reverse strand, counting down.
CTAAAAGAAGAACAAAAGCAACGAGTGAAAATCGAAGGGAAGTTCGGACAAGGCAAGAATGGATATGAACTTAACAAAATACGAATGAGAAAATCAAGTACCAGTGAGTCCATGGTATATATGATCTTCTTTGTCATGAACCTTGTTCGCTATGCGAAAGAGGTTCTTTTTTGGCCTTTTTTACAAACCGCCAAATTGCCAATATTTTTCCTGAAAGAGCTGCTCCCACCCTCCGGGTTTAGGGCAACTCTCCAGTCCGGGTGCTGACTTTTTCAGGAAACCCTACTTATTAAAAGTAATCACCCTATTTTTTAGCAATTCATATCGATTACCAAGTTCGTTGGCAAAAGAATCGGCTATACTTTCCTGACCAAGTTTATACAATATTTCTGCATGAGTCAGATAAAATATGCTATCCAATTCATTCCCTGGATTTAAATTAAGCAACACAGTCCAATCATCCACACCATAAGCGGAATTTAAACTGCTAAAGAATTTTTTATCAGTATTAATTAAGATTTTGGAAAATATTTTGGCAGAATCAGTACTTCCCAGGAAATAATTACAAATAAAAATTGAATAATCATCAAGGGTATTAGTATAATCCCCATTAATGTACTTTTTATCCAAAATAAAATACCTTATGGCAGGTCCATAATAACCATCCCGAAAAAATTTCATCCCCATAGTATAGAAGTAGTCGGGATCTCTTTCTGCAAGTTCTCTATGAGTTTTCTCCATACTTTCAATTTCGTCATCAGTTTCATTTTTCTCCCGACAACTTATCATAACTATCAAGATAAAGATAAAAGAAGCGAGAGCAATCAAACGCAAGTAATGATTCTTCTTAAATAGCATAGTTGAGGTGCCTTTATGTTACTAAATGATTATTTCTTTTCTTCATACTGCCGATAGTATCTTCTGGAGATCTGCACAGAACAATAAGGGTTTTACGAATGAAATGTCAGTAGTCAGGAATATCCCGAACAAATTGCAAATAATGCGCAATTAGTAAAGAGATTAATTCTGCATTGGGTTTCTGAGGCAGCGAGAAAGCCCGCCCAGAATTCTACGTTTCCCGGGCAGAGCCTTCTATGTCCCTACCACAGGAGCAGCAGAACCAGTGAGGATAATTGCCTTCGCTGGTGTAGCGGATATGTTCCGTATTTCTGCCGCAGGCGGAACAATTTTTATCAGCCCGCCCGCTCTGGTGACCTACTCTTGCTGAGGAATCCACATCCTTTCCGCAATTTGTACATAATGAGTGAAGGTATCCCCCTTCACTGATATAGATATCATGAGCTGCCTCAGTCCAGCAGCGGCAGCAGTAACTATGTGCAAAGGCCTGCATCATCCAATCCTTTTGTTTTATCAATAGAAAATTATGCTGTTAACACATTTATTGCAATAACAATTGTCAAAATGGTTCAAATTCTTCAGAACTCTGAATAGTTTTACCCGGAGTGAGTTCCTGAAAGACCACCTTGTTTTTTCCCCTTCTCCAGGGTGCCGGATAGACGAGAAAGAACCTGTTCGCCGGTTCTGAAACCAGTTCAATGCAGACCATACCGTCCACCTCATGCTCATCCAGCAGGTTTTCCACATAGCGGATTGCTTTACTTTTGGTTTTAATGGTTGCGAGCTTTTCCCGGAATTCAATTGCCGATAAACTTGAAGCCGGGGGTTCAATAACCCAGATATGCTGAAGATACTTGCGCTGCATATATTTCGATTCTTTCTTTTATAATTTTAGTTAAATAAACTCTGCATTAAATTTCAATGAGTCATTACACTCAGGATAACGCGAAATATTGACTCTCGCTTCGTTTTAAAGAAATGCTTATAAATCTTAAAATTAGAAGTATTGTTCTCAAATGATAGCAGTATTTACTTCCTAATTAATTTGGATCCAGCGGGTAGTGTAAATGAGATTGTGTAAATGATCCCCCCCCCTCCCAGCCTTTGGAGCGTAGCGACAAAGGCTGGGAGGGGGGTCGCGCCCGAAATCATGGGGTTGGTTTTGGGATAAATTTAACTCATTTTCACAACTCAATTTTTACGGAGTAATACTCTATGCAACTTTCTAATGAACTCT
>JADLAF010000255.1 GCA_020848375.1 Ignavibacteriaceae bacterium | reverse complement strand
CTTTGCCTGAGTGATCTGCTCTCGAAACAGCCAAATGGTTTTCTGATCAGGAACCCTATCTTCCAATTCCAGATCCAAAAAAACCCTAAATGTAGTTCTGTCAATAATTTCAAACTCCAATTTCTCATCCGAGAGATTGTAAATTCTCTGCAGAATTAAAATCTTAAACATCAATATTGCATCAAAGGCAGGACGACCGCCTTGTCCAGAATCAGTTTTTCTTACTCCTTTTTCAATAATATTTCTGAAGGATTCCCAAGGTATTGACTTTTTTAACCTAACGAGTATAAAGTTGGGCTTGTTTAATGCCTGCCGCTGATTTTGTTCGTCAAAAAAGCCTGGAGATTTCTTCTTGATCATTGCAAATACCTTATTGAAGTGTATATGCAATATAATTATAATAAAAATACTATATATATTAAAAATTCAATAGGTTTTTAGAGGTGCCCTAATGAATAATGAAGTTATTATAGTTCGAATTCAAGAAGAGAAGGAGAGTTAAAACTTAACTTGCACTCTCCTCTCAACTTTCAACTCTTATAGCTGCTTGAACAGGTTGGCCATTTCAATTGCTGAGAGGGCAGCATCCCAACCCTTATTACCTGATTTTGTACCGGCGCGTTCTATCGCCTGCTCAATGTTATCTGTGGTGAGCACTCCGAAGATAACGGGGAGCTTATGATTCATTGAAACTGCCGCCACTCCTTTTGAGACTTCTGCCGCGACATAATCAAAGTGAGGTGTTGCGCCGCGTATTACCGCCCCGAGGCAGATAACTGCATCATATTTTTTTGATGCGGCTAATTTTTCAGCAACGAGCGGTATTTCATAGGAGCCAGGCACCCAGACTTTGGTGATATCCTGATCATCACAGCCGTGTCTGATAAGGCAGTCATAAGCGCCCGATGAAAGCCGGGAAGTAATAAATTCATTGAAACGGCTCGCGACTATGGCAATCCTGAGTCCTTCTGCTGATAATTTACCTTCGATGAGATTCATATATATAACTTCTTTCTTCTGTTGGTCATGCTACTATATTGGTCAGTCGGCTTTTCATAGCGCGCACTTCATCGTACCGCAGATAAAACCGTCCGAAATTTTCATCATCCTTCTTCTTGCCGCCATGAAAATCAGAACCGCCTGAGCGGAGAAGGAAATAGTTATTGGTCAAATCATGTAAAAATTTAATTTGTGAGTTGTTCAGCGAGGGGTGCATCACCTCGATGCCATCACAACCGGCATCAATAAGTGCTTTCAGGACATCCTCCGGCATATTTCCGGGATGGGCAATAAAAGAAAGTCCTGATGCTGCGGCAATAAGCCGGAATGCACTTTCAGGGGATATATATACTTTCTTTTCATAAGCCGGCGCGTTATTGCCAAGATAGGTGTAAAAGGCCTCGGGGAATGATTTTACATATTCCTTGCGAAGCAGCAGTTCGGCTATGTGAGGTCTCCCTATGGGAAGTCCGGGATACTGATCTGCAATTTCATTAATACTCAGATCGAGCCCCATACCGTTCAGTTTTTTTATAATTCTTTCAGCGCGGTAAAATCTTTCTTTGGTAAAGAACTCAAGCGCGGACTGAAACTCGGCGCTTTCAGTATCAACAAAATAGCCGAGGATGTGAACTTCCTTGCCCTGAAATTCAGAGCTGAGCTCAACACCGGGTATCAGTTCAAGCGAGGCCTTTCTTGCGAAGGGGAGTGCGGCTTTATAGCCCTCAAGTGTGTCGTGGTCAGTTATGCTGATTGCCGAAAAACCAGCGCGGACGGCTTTTTCTACCAGTTCCTTAGGTGAGTGAAATCCGTCTGACGCGGTTGTATGTAAATGAAAATCAACCCTACCGGACATTCTTACTGAAACATTTCCTTAAACTTTTCGTAGTCGCTGATAATCAGTTTACTTCCCTCCAGCTTTATGAGACCCCGCTTTGCAAAAGAATGCAGTGACCGGGAGATGGTTTCCCGGGAGGTACCCGCCATATTGGCCAGGTCATGTTGATAGGGAAGTTTTTCAATTTCCACTACCCCTTTGTGTATCTTTCCGATGTCATCTGCAAGCTGAATGATTACGGTAGCTACTTTTCCTTCAGCATCCTTGAGCGAAAGGGATTTAATTTTCATATCGGCGGAACGGAGACGTTTGGTCAGTTCCTGCAGAAGTGAGATGCAGACTTCCGGATGCGCGTAAAGCAGGTCAAGAAAATCTTTTCTCTGTATTATAAAGATCTCTGACTTTTCTAATGCTGTAACATTGGCTGAGCGGTTAAGACCGTCCAGAATTGCCATTTCGCCGAAGAAATCAGTTTCAGACATGATCGAAAGAATCACTTCTCGTCCGTCATCACTAACCCTGAAAACCTTTACCTTGCCTGAGTTTATCACAAAGAGCGCTGTGCCAGACTCATTTTCCATGAGGATGGGTTCATCTTTTTCAAAAGTTTTGGTTTTGCCGAGCTTTGATATCATATCAAGTGCCTCGTCAGCCAGTTCTGCGAAGATCGGGACGTACTGTAAGAAATTTTCGTTCTGTGTCATCGGAAATCCGGATTTTTATGAATGCTTAATATACGTGTGACGGCTGTCAAAGTCAAAAAAAATACGACACTTTCCCCGCGACCTTCATGCCATCTCCTCTAAGGGTTACAGGGTCTGCATTCTTTTTCCTGCCAACCTTACCAGAACAGCAAGGGTTTACCGGAGAACAATCCGGGACAAGTTGTCTGTCAGCAGCGCTTCTCCCTCGCGTTTCCTGATATTTTGAGTATTTTTCTTTTATGATTCTTAAAAATTCATATCATTTCGGAAGCACCTTGCGAAAATCTCCGTTTGGTTCTCCTTTTCTGCTTGTCACCCTTAACAGTTCTTATCTGCTTATGCCCCTGATGGTATTTCTTCTTTTACAGACAGTTGGAAGTGCTCAGTTTCGGGGTTCCCTTCAGTTGGCTGCTGCAATTCCGGTTGGATACTTTGAGGATGTAGCGGAGGCGGGCGGTGGCTCGACTCTTAATCTGGTGTATTATCCCCTTAATGTTGATCTTGAGTTCTCTCTGACCACAGGATATTATTCGCTCGGATATAAAGAAAATCTGCCCGGTTATACATTCAGATATACCGGTATTCCGCTGCTTGCTGGTGCTAAATTTAATTTTTCATCTTTTGACTTTATACCCTATGTTGGTCTTGAAGCCGGTGTCTATTTTGATCGCTACTTAGTGACTATTGATTACGGTCTGCTTGGTAAGTTCACCACGGAGACTTCTGATATCAATCCGGGGATTTCTCCTTATGCCGGATTCAGAATGAATCTTTCCCCATCGCTTGACCTGGATGTGAATGCACGCTACAACAGAATTAATACGAAATACTATGCACGGGCTTATATAGTGATACAGACCGGGCTTGCTTACCGGTTCGGAGAGTAATCATCCGTGATAAGACGGTGCCAGCCACGCAAATGGTGTATTTATCTATAAACTCAGCTATGATAAGGGGAAGAGTATTACGAGAAAAATGACAACGCTTAAATTAAGTATGAATTATGAAGGATGAATTTTAACTTTTAACTAATAAAAGCCCTGGTAATTTCCCGGGCTTTTTGTTTTAAGTTATTGCTGACTCTTTTTAAAACGTAAAGTTGGCAAAGTTATACGCAAAGTAAGGCAAAGTTTAAGGCCATTCACCTCCGGGATCGCGCAAAGACGTTTAGCCGCAAAGAGATCTATAGGAAAAGACGATGCAATCACATTAAATCCGTGTTTATATATATTCTTTCCAGTGATTGCATCGTCTTTTCATACTTTACAATTCACATTTCGTTAGAGCATACAAAAACACTGCCGCGGCGGAAGCTACATTTAGTGATTCTGCTTTTCCGTAACCGGGGATTACTGCTGTTTCATGAGCCAATGATTTTACTTCATCTGAGGGACCGTTTGCCTCATTACCAAGGAGAAGGAGGACTTTTTCACTCTCAGGATGCAGCCGGTTCAGCGGGGTTCCGTGCATATCAGCACAAATCATTTTTCGTCCGCTGTTTCTCAGGTACGAGCGTATATCATCACCGGTTTCAAGCCGGATAATATCCGACCGGAACACCGAGCCCATCGAAGCACGCACTACTTTAGGATTCAGGTAATCAGCGCAGTTTCCGGTTGTATGTATGTAGTTCACGCCGAACCAGTCTGCGGTTCTTATAATGGTGCCAAAATTACCCGGGTCGGAGACTGAATCAAGCAGAAGTGCAACACGTCCCTCTTCTCTGGTTTTCTTCATCTGCGGTACTCTGAAAACCGCTATGATATGCTGAGGGGTAACAGTATCAGAAAGCCGTTCAAGTTCTTTAACGTGGACAATGTTTATTAAGGACAGCACCGGCCGGTATATATCACCGTAGTTTCCGCTGAGGGAAAAGTCATTACTGTGAAGTATCAGTTCACACTCCCAGCCGGAGGAGAGCGCCTCGGCAATCATCTTTTCCCCTTCGACCAGGATTTTTTTCTCCTGATCACGGAATTTTTTCTGATGCAACCGCGCAAGTTCCTTAATTTCAGCTTTGCTTATCATAAGAGTGTATCGTAATTCTGCTTCACGCCAGTCTCTTCATTTTCCCAGAGCGTCTTTAAGTATTCCCAGGTATAGAGCCCGGTAGTGTGTCCATCCTTATAAGAAATCTGGAGTGCGTAACTTCCGACCGGCTGTATTCCGGTAATTTTGTACATTTCAGGAGTTTCGGGACCTCTGGCAGCAGGGCGGTAGGTGCGGAGGAGGATGGTTTCCCCCTTGCAGCCGGCGCAGGGGCACTCGTCCCGCAGGTATTTTATGGAGATTGATCGGGTCAGACCGTCAGGAAAATCAAAATTGATTCTGCCATCTTTTATGTAGATTTTTGTCGGATTCATCAGATTTTTCGCTAAATTGGGGAAAAATGGGCGAATTCCGTCAAAATTTCAATTAAAACCGGATATTTTTAATCTCGACCGGTTCTTCGGAATTCTCATGCCCAGTGTTTATTTTTACGATTCTAAATTTAACAATTACGCAACTTATTTAATGCCCGATAGTGACCTGGTGATTTTGTTCGCCGTGGCAGCTTTAATAACCTTATTTGAAGCCGCGGTCATCACCTTTGACAAAGAACAATATGAAGAGCAGGAGGATTCTCCGGAGCTCAAAATAAAAAAAATAACCCGCCTTCAGGAAAATCCGACAGAACTGTTTGCTTTCACGGAGTATTGGCGTCTGCTGCTGCTTCTTTCTGCAACGGTGCTTACTATTGTAGATTTTATCAGAGCGGGCTATTCTGACGGTCCGTTTACCTGGCTGCAGGTGCTTCATGCATTCGCACTGCTTATTCTCTTTTTAACCGGGTGGCAGTTGCTGGTGCTGATGCTGCCAAAGGGATTTGGAAAAAGATTTTCAGGACCGGTTAGTCTGGTGCTCATAACCCCGATGTATTATCTGATCCGTGCAACCAATGCACCGCTCAAGATATTGCTGGATTTTGCCAACCTGCTGCTTAAACCATTTAAAACTTCCACCACTCTTTCACAAGGGAAAGCATCTGAAGAGGAGATACGTTCGCTGCTTAATGAAAGCGTAAAAACAGGTGAGATTGATAAAACCGAGCACGAGATTATTCAGAATGTGTTTGAACTGAATGATGTGAGCGCAAATGAGGTAATGATACCACGGACTGAAATGATTGCTGTTGAACTGACTGATGATGAAGCAGAAATTTTTAATTTTATTGTTAAGACGGGGCATAGTCTCCTCCCGGTATATAAAGACTCAGCCGACAACATTATGGGAATATTGCACATCAAAGACCTGATGCGCAACTTCATTGAAAAAGGGAAATATGAAATCCGTTCGCTTATACGTCCGGCATATTTTGTCCCGGAAACAAAGCGGGTCTCTGAAATACTCAAAGAAATGCAATTGCGCGGTGAGCGTATTGCTATAGTCACTGATGAGTGGGGGGGCACGGAAGGAGTAATTACCCTTGAGGATATATTAAGTGAGATTGTCGGGAAGATTACCGGTGATACGCCTCCTCAGCCGGTTGAGTTTTCGCAACTGCCTGACGGTAAGTATAACATACTTGGCTCAATGGATATTGAAACCTTTAATGAAACCTTTAATCATGACCTGCCTGAATCTGATGAATATAACACCGTGGCGGGGTTTATATCCTACAAAACCGGTAAAATCCTGGGGTTGAACGAAAAATATACCTACGAATCACTCACCTTTGAACTGGTGAAAAAGCTGCGGCAGAAAATGGTGCAGTTTAACGTATGGTCTGCTGAGAATGATCTGCGGGAAAAATCAAATGATGAAGAGAATCAGGAATAATTTTTACGATTGATTAGCCGAGGAGTTTAGTTTGATCAGCCAAAAACCGCGCGTCCGTTTTGCCCCCAGCCCCACAGGATATCTTCATGTGGGAGGGCTGCGCACCGCGCTCTATAATTATCTCTATGCAAAAAAGAACAGCGGAACCTTTGTTCTGCGTATCGAAGACACAGACCGCAACCGCTAAGTTGAAGGTGCAGTTGAAAACCTGATTGAAACCCTTAACTGGTGCGGGCTGACCTACGATGAAGGTCCGGTAACTGGAGGTGAATGCGGGCCATATATCCAGTCAGAGCGGCTTGATATATATAAAAGAGAAATTGAAAAGCTTATTACTAACGGGAAAGCGTATCACTGTTTCTGTTCTGCCGAGCGGCTGACACAGCTCCGTGAAGATCAGCAGAAGCTGAATCAGCAGACCAAATATGACAAACATTGCTTCTCCCTTTCGAAAGAGGAGCTTGAAAAAAAGATTGCGAACGCTGAGCAGTATGTTATCCGTCTTAACGTTGAGGCGGGTGAAAAAGTTGCATTTGATGATATTGTACGCGGCCACGTTGAGTTTGACCGTGAGACCATTGATGACCAGGTGCTGCTCAAAAGTGACGGCTACCCGACCTATCATCTGGCTAACGTTATTGATGATCATTTTATGAAGATCACCCATGTTATCCGGGGTGAGGAGTGGCTTTCCTCCACCCCAAAGCATGTGCTGCTTTACGATGCGTTTGGCTGGGAGCGTCCGGTATTTGCGCATCTGCCGCTGCTGCTGAATCCGGATAAATCAAAACTGAGCAAACGCCAGGGGGATGTAGCGGTTGAGGATTATAAGAAAAAAGGGTTCCTGAAGGAAGCATTGGTCAACTTTGTCGCGCTGCTTGGCTGGAATGCCGGTGACGACCGGGAGCTTTTCTCTCTGAAAGAAATGGAAGAACTATTTACCCTTGAGCGGGTTAATAAATCAGGCGCGGTTTTTAATCTGGAAAAGCTCAACTGGATGAACTTTGAACATCTTCGTATGCAATCTGATGCTGATATTCTGGTTATGATCAGAGAAGAACTGACCAGGAGTGAATTCAGCAACGGTGTATATAGTGATGACTATCTGGTAAAGATCATTCACGCAATGAAAGAGCGGGTTAACTTTGCTGCAGAGTTTCTAAGCAAATGTCCTTATTTTTACACTGTCCCAAAAGAATATGAGCAGTCATCCATTGATAAAAACTGGAAGCCGGAAACCCCTGAGCAGTTAAGGGCACTTGCGGAAAATTTCGTAAAGCTGGAAAACCCTGATACTCATGCATTTGAACAGGCACTGGCAGATACTGCAACAGTGCTCAATGTCGGCAAAGGTAAATTGATACACCCGCTTCGTCTTGCTGTTTCCGGAGTCAGCAGTGGTCCGGGCATGTTTGACCTGCTATATATATTGGGCAGGGATGAAGTTTTGCGGCGTATCGAAACCGCAATACAAAAAATTAAAAAATAACCCCCGTTTTTATCGTAGAGACGATGCACTTGACCCGATGCATCGGGTCAAGTGCATCGTCTCTACGATAAAAACGGGGGTTATTTTTTAATTTTTTGTATTGCGGTTTCGATACGCCGCAAAACTTCATCCCTGCCCAATATATATAGCAGGTCAAACATGCCCGGACCACTGCTGACTCCGGAAACAGCAAGACGAAGCGGGTGTATCAATTTACCTTTGCCGACATTGAGCACTGTTGCAGTATCTGCCAGTGCCTGTTCAAATGCATGAGTATCAGGGTTTTCCAGCTTTACGAAATTTTCCGCAAGTGCCCTTAACTGCTCAGGGGTTTCCGGCTTCCAGTTTTTATCAATGGATGACTGCTCATATTCTTTTGGGACAGTGTAAAAATAAGGACATTTGCTTAGAAACTCTGCAGCAAAGTTAACCCGCTCTTTCATTGCGTGAATGATCTTTACCAGATAGTCATCACTATATACACCGTTGCTGAATTCACTCCTGGTCAGTTCTTCTCTGATCATAACCAGAATATCAGCATCAGATTGCATACGAAGATGTTCAAAGTTCATCCAGTTGAGCTTTTCCAGATTAAAAACCGCGCCTGATTTATTAACCCGCTCAAGGGTAAATAGTTCTTCCATTTCTTTCAGAGAGAAAAGCTCCCGGTCGTCACCGGCATTCCAGCCAAGCAGCGCGACAAAGTTGACCAATGCTTCCTTCAGGAACCCTTTTTTCTTATAATCCTCAACCGCTACATCCCCCTGGCGTTTGCTCAGTTTTGATTTATCCGGATTCAGCAGCAGCGGCAGATGCGCAAATACCGGACGCTCCCAGCCAAACGCATCGTAAAGCAGCACATGCTTTGGGGTGGAGGAAAGCCACTCCTCACCCCGGATAACATGGGTGATCTTCATAAAATGATCATCAATAACGTTAGCCAGATGATAGGTCGGGTAGCCGTCACTTTTGAGCAGCACCTGGTCATCAATGGTCTCACGGTCAAACTCAACGTGGCCGCGTACAATATCATCAAATGCAACTTTTTCACCCGCCTCAACGTTAAGACGGATAACATACTGCTCAGCGTTCGCAATCTTTTTTTCAAGCTCCTCTTTCGAAAGGGAGAAGCAATGTTTGTCATATTTGGTCTGCTGATTCAGCTTCTGCTGATCTTCACGGAGCTGTGTCAGCCGCTCGGCAGAACAGAAACAGTGATACGCTTTCCCGTTAGTAATAAGCTTTTCAATTTCTCTTTTATATATATCAAGCCGCTCTGACTGGATATATGGCCCGCATTCACCTCCAGTTACCGGACCTTCATCGTAGGTCAGCCCGCACCAGTTAAGGGTTTCAATCAGGTTTTCAACTGCACCTTCAACTTAGCGGTTGCGGTCTGTGTCTTCGATACGCAGAACAAAGGTTCCGCTGTTCTTTTTTGCATAGAGATAATTATAGAGCGCGGTGCGCAGCCCTCCCACATGAAGATATCCTGTGGGGCTGGGGGCAAAACGGACGCGCGGTTTTTGGCTGATCAAACTAAACTCCTCGGCTAATCAATCGTAAAAATTATTCCTGATTCTCTTCATCATTTGATTTTTCCCGCAGATCATTCTCAGCAGACCATACGTTAAACTGCACCATTTTCTGCCGCAGCTTTTTCACCAGTTCAAAGGTGAGTGATTCGTAGGTATATTTTTCGTTCAACCCCAGGATTTTACCGGTTTTGTAGGATATAAACCCCGCCACGGTGTTATATTCATCAGATTCAGGCAGGTCATGATTAAAGGTTTCATTAAAGGTTTCAATATCCATTGAGCCAAGTATGTTATACTTACCGTCAGGCAGTTGCGAAAACTCAACCGGCTGAGGAGGCGTATCACCGGTAATCTTCCCGACAATCTCACTTAATATATCCTCAAGGGTAATTACTCCTTCCGTGCCCCCCCACTCATCAGTGACTATAGCAATACGCTCACCGCGCAATTGCATTTCTTTGAGTATTTCAGAGACCCGCTTTGTTTCCGGGACAAAATATGCCGGACGTATAAGCGAACGGATTTCATATTTCCCTTTTTCAATGAAGTTGCGCATCAGGTCTTTGATGTGCAATATTCCCATAATGTTGTCGGCTGAGTCTTTATATACCGGGAGGAGACTATGCCCCGTCTTAACAATAAAATTAAAAATTTCTGCTTCATCATCAGTCAGTTCAACAGCAATCATTTCAGTCCGTGGTATCATTACCTCATTTGCGCTCACATCATTCAGTTCAAACACATTCTGAATAATCTCGTGCTCGGTTTTATCAATCTCACCTGTTTTTACGCTTTCATTAAGCAGCGAACGTATCTCCTCTTCAGATGCTTTCCCTTGTGAAAGAGTGGTGGAAGTTTTAAATGGTTTAAGCAGCAGGTTGGCAAAATCCAGCAATATCTTGAGCGGTGCATTGGTTGCACGGATCAGATAATACATCGGGGTTATGAGCACCAGACTAACCGGTCCTGAAAATCTTTTTCCAAATCCCTTTGGCAGCATCAGCACCAGCAACTGCCACCCGGTTAAAAAGAGAATAAGCAGTGCGAATGCATGAAGCACCTGCAGCCAGGTAAACGGACCGTCAGAATAGCCCGCTCTGATAAAATCTACAATAGTAAGCACCGTTGCAGAAAGAAGCAGCAGCAGACGCCAATACTCCGTGAAAGCAAACAGTTCTGTCGGATTTTCCTGAAGGCGGGTTATTTTTTTTATTTTGAGCTCCGGAGAATCCTCCTGCTCTTCATATTGTTCTTTGTCAAAGGTGATGACCGCGGCTTCAAATAAGGTTATTAAAGCTGCCACGGCGAACAAAATCACCAGGTCACTATCGGGCATTAAATAAGTTGCGTAATTGTTAAATTTAGAATCGTAAAAATAAACACTGGGCATGAGAATTCCGAAGAACCGGTCGAGATTAAAAATATCCGGTTTTAATTGAAATTTTGACGGAATTCGCCCATTTTTCCCCAATTTAGCGAAAAATCTGATGAATCCGACAAAAATCTACATAAAAGATGGCAGAATCAATTTTGATTTTCCTGACGGTCTGACCCGATCAATCTCCATAAAATACCTGCGGGACGAGTGCCCCTGCGCCGGCTGCAAGGGGGAAACCATCCTCCTCCGCACCTACCGCCCTGCTGCCAGAGGTCCCGAAACTCCTGAAATGTACAAAATTACCGGAATACAGCCGGTCGGAAGTTACGCACTCCAGATTTCTTATAAGGATGGACACACTACCGGGCTCTATACCTGGGAATACTTAAAGACGCTCTGGGAAAATGAAGAGACTGGCGTGAAGCAGAATTACGATACACTCTTATGATAAGCAAAGCTGAAATTAAGGAACTTGCGCGGTTGCATCAGAAAAAATTCCGTGATCAGGAGAAAAAAATCCTGGTCGAAGGGGAAAAGATGATTGCCGAGGCGCTCTCCTCCGGCTGGGAGTGTGAACTGATACTTCACAGTAATGACTTTTCCCTCAGCGGAAACTACGGTGATATATACCGGCCGGTGCTGTCCTTAATAAACATTGTCCACGTTAAAGAACTTGAACGGCTTTCTGATACTGTTACCCCTCAGCATATCATAGCGGTTTTCAGAGTACCGCAGATGAAGAAAACCAGAGAAGAGGGACGTGTTGCACTTCTGCTTGATTCAGTCTCCGACCCGGGTAATTTTGGCACCATTATAAGAACCGCAGACTGGTTCGGCGTGAACTACATACATACAACCGGAAACTGCGCTGATTACCTGAATCCTAAAGTAGTGCGTGCTTCGATGGGCTCGGTGTTCCGGTCGGATATTATCCGGCTTGAAACCGGTGATGATATACGCTCGTACCTGAGAAACAGCGGACGAAAAATGATTTGTGCTGATATGCACGGAACCCCGCTGAACCGGCTGCATCCTGAGAGTGAAAAAGTCCTCCTTCTCCTTGGTAATGAGGCAAACGGTCCCTCAGATGAAGTAAAATCATTGGCTCATGAAACAGCAGTAATCCCCGGTTACGGAAAAGCAGAATCACTAAATGTAGCTTCCGCCGCGGCAGTGTTTTTGTATGCTCTAACGAAATGTGAATTGTAAAGTATGAAAAGACGATGCAATCACTGGAAAGAATATATATAAACACGGATTTAATGTGATTGCATCGTCTTTTCCTATAGATCTCTTTGCGGCTAAACGTCTTTGCGCGATCCCGGAGGTGAATGGCCTTAAACTTTGCCTTACTTTGCGTATAACTTTGCCAACTTTACGTTTTAAAAAGAGTCAGCAATAACTTAAAACAAAAAGCCCGGGAAATTACCAGGGCTTTTATTAGTTAAAAGTTAAAATTCATCCTTCATAATTCATACTTAATTTAAGCGTTGTCATTTTTCTCGTAATACTCTTCCCCTTATCATAGCTGAGTTTATAGATAAATACACCATTTGCGTGGCTGGCACCGTCTTATCACGGATGATTACTCTCCGAACCGGTAAGCAAGCCCGGTCTGTATCACTATATAAGCCCGTGCATAGTATTTCGTATTAATTCTGTTGTAGCGTGCATTCACATCCAGGTCAAGCGATGGGGAAAGATTCATTCTGAATCCGGCATAAGGAGAAATCCCCGGATTGATATCAGAAGTCTCCGTGGTGAACTTACCAAGCAGACCGTAATCAATAGTCACTAAGTAGCGATCAAAATAGACACCGGCTTCAAGACCAACATAGGGTATAAAGTCAAAAGATGAAAAATTAAATTTAGCACCAGCAAGCAGCGGAATACCGGTATATCTGAATGTATAACCGGGCAGATTTTCTTTATATCCGAGCGAATAATATCCTGTGGTCAGAGAGAACTCAAGATCAACATTAAGGGGATAATACACCAGATTAAGAGTCGAGCCACCGCCCGCCTCCGCTACATCCTCAAAGTATCCAACCGGAATTGCAGCAGCCAACTGAAGGGAACCCCGAAACTGAGCACTTCCAACTGTCTGTAAAAGAAGAAATACCATCAGGGGCATAAGCAGATAAGAACTGTTAAGGGTGACAAGCAGAAAAGGAGAACCAAACGGAGATTTTCGCAAGGTGCTTCCGAAATGATATGAATTTTTAAGAATCATAAAAGAAAAATACTCAAAATATCAGGAAACGCGAGGGAGAAGCGCTGCTGACAGACAACTTGTCCCGGATTGTTCTCCGGTAAACCCTTGCTGTTCTGGTAAGGTTGGCAGGAAAAAGAATGCAGACCCTGTAACCCTTAGAGGAGATGGCATGAAGGTCGCGGGGAAAGTGTCGTATTTTTTTTGACTTTGACAGCCGTCACACGTATATTAAGCATTCATAAAAATCCGGATTTCCGATGACACAGAACGAAAATTTCTTACAGTACGTCCCGATCTTCGCAGAACTGGCTGACGAGGCACTTGATATGATATCAAAGCTCGGCAAAACCAAAACTTTTGAAAAAGATGAACCCATCCTCATGGAAAATGAGTCTGGCACAGCGCTCTTTGTGATAAACTCAGGCAAGGTAAAGGTTTTCAGGGTTAGTGATGACGGACGAGAAGTGATTCTTTCGATCATGTCTGAAACTGATTTCTTCGGCGAAATGGCAATTCTGGACGGTCTTAACCGCTCAGCCAATGTTACAGCATTAGAAAAGTCAGAGATCTTTATAATACAGAGAAAAGATTTTCTTGACCTGCTTTACGCGCATCCGGAAGTCTGCATCTCACTTCTGCAGGAACTGACCAAACGTCTCCGTTCCGCCGATATGAAAATTAAATCCCTTTCGCTCAAGGATGCTGAAGGAAAAGTAGCTACCGTAATCATTCAGCTTGCAGATGACATCGGAAAGATACACAAAGGGGTAGTGGAAATTGAAAAACTTCCCTATCAACATGACCTGGCCAATATGGCGGGTACCTCCCGGGAAACCATCTCCCGGTCACTGCATTCTTTTGCAAAGCGGGGTCTCATAAAGCTGGAGGGAAGTAAACTGATTATCAGCGACTACGAAAAGTTTAAGGAAATGTTTCAGTAAGAATGTCCGGTAGGGTTGATTTTCATTTACATACAACCGCGTCAGACGGATTTCACTCACCTAAGGAACTGGTAGAAAAAGCCGTCCGCGCTGGTTTTTCGGCAATCAGCATAACTGACCACGACACACTTGAGGGCTATAAAGCCGCACTCCCCTTCGCAAGAAAGGCCTCGCTTGAACTGATACCCGGTGTTGAGCTCAGCTCTGAATTTCAGGGCAAGGAAGTTCACATCCTCGGCTATTTTGTTGATACTGAAAGCGCCGAGTTTCAGTCCGCGCTTGAGTTCTTTACCAAAGAAAGATTTTACCGCGCTGAAAGAATTATAAAAAAACTGAACGGTATGGGGCTCGATCTGAGTATTAATGAAATTGCAGATCAGTATCCCGGACTTCCCATAGGGAGACCTCACATAGCCGAACTGCTGCTTCGCAAGGAATATGTAAAATCATTCCCCGAGGCCTTTTACACCTATCTTGGCAATAACGCGCCGGCTTATGAAAAGAAAGTATATATATCCCCTGAAAGTGCATTCCGGCTTATTGCCGCAGCATCAGGACTTTCTTTTATTGCCCATCCCGGAAATATGCCGGAGGATGTCCTGAAAGCACTTATTGATGCCGGTTGTGATGGCATCGAGGTGATGCACCCCTCGCTGAACAACTCACAAATTAAATTTTTACATGATTTGACCAATAACTATTTCCTTCTCCGCTCAGGCGGTTCTGATTTTCATGGCGGCAAGAAGAAGGATGATGAAAATTTCGGACGGTTTTATCTGCGGTACGATGAAGTGCGCGCTATGAAAAGCCGACTGACCAATATAGTAGCATGACCAACAGAAGAAAGAAGTTATATATATGAATCTCATCGAAGGTAAATTATCAGCAGAAGGACTCAGGATTGCCATAGTCGCGAGCCGTTTCAATGAATTTATTACTTCCCGGCTTTCATCGGGCGCTTATGACTGCCTTATCAGACACGGCTGTGATGATCAGGATATCACCAAAGTCTGGGTGCCTGGCTCCTATGAAATACCGCTCGTTGCTGAAAAATTAGCCGCATCAAAAAAATATGATGCAGTTATCTGCCTCGGGGCGGTAATACGCGGCGCAACACCTCACTTTGATTATGTCGCGGCAGAAGTCTCAAAAGGAGTGGCGGCAGTTTCAATGAATCATAAGCTCCCCGTTATCTTCGGAGTGCTCACCACAGATAACATTGAGCAGGCGATAGAACGCGCCGGTACAAAATCAGGTAATAAGGGTTGGGATGCTGCCCTCTCAGCAATTGAAATGGCCAACCTGTTCAAGCAGCTATAAGAGTTGAAAGTTGAGAGGAGAGTGCAAGTTAAGTTTTAACTCTCCTTCTCTTCTTGAATTCGAACTATAATAACTTCATTATTCATTAGGGCACCTCTAAAAACCTATTGAATTTTTAATATATATAGTATTTTTATTATAATTATATTGCATATACACTTCAATAAGGTATTTGCAATGATCAAGAAGAAATCTCCAGGCTTTTTTGACGAACAAAATCAGCGGCAGGCATTAAACAAGCCCAACTTTATACTCGTTAGGTTAAAAAAGTCAATACCTTGGGAATCCTTCAGAAATATTATTGAAAAAGGAGTAAGAAAAACTGATTCTGGACAAGGCGGTCGTCCTGCCTTTGATGCAATATTGATGTTTAAGATTTTAATTCTGCAGAGAATTTACAATCTCTCGGATGAGAAATTGGAGTTTGAAATTATTGACAGAACTACATTTAGGGTTTTTTTGGATCTGGAATTGGAAGATAGGGTTCCTGATCAGAAAACCATTTGGCTGTTTCGAGAGCAGATCACTCAGGCAAAG
>JADLAF010000254.1 GCA_020848375.1 Ignavibacteriaceae bacterium | reverse complement strand
GGATCTGCATACTTTAATTTATTAACATTTTCAACACCATGTTCACCTTTTTCTGCCACAACGTCTCTTAACGGAATAAACATCAAACTAAGAAACGCAATAACTACAACAAACGTCAGGATATTTGCAATTATTTTGCATGAACATCGAAGCATTTTTTACCTCCTTTTCAGTTGAATCTTTAAAAAATTATGGTATAGGCTGCCGATGTTATATCATTCTTTCCGGCACACCTTTTCCTCTCATCCGTGTATATGTTTAAAAATACATTATAACACAAATTCAATCGTGAGATAAAATATTATTTATGCTACCTTAAAATCATCTTAAACAAAATAAAAAACTGATACAATTCATTATTTCTCATGACAAGTTTGATTCATCGTGATAAAATTTGGTAACGGTAAATTTCGCTAACAATTTTAGGAGGAGTGTATCATGAAAAAGACATGCCTGACGTTTTTTGTTGTCATGATGGTCTTTACCGGGCTCTGTCAGGCTCAGGACTCGCCAAGGGTGATCGTGGAGAAATACCTTGATGCCGTACGGAGCAACGATTACGACAAGGCCTATTCCTTCATCTCTAAGACCGATACCACGATTATCAATTGGATGAAACTCATACAGTATGTTAAAAAAATCGCCCCTGTAAGGCTTGCCGAAATCATTGACCTTGCTCATAATGCAGCGAGGCAAGAGATCATGAGCACTTCCGTGGGTAATAACACCAGCCTGGTAAAAATCCACTCGAAAATTCCTGATATGGAAGAAACCCTAAGGTTTACCCGGAATACAGAAGATATAAAATCTCTTTTAGACCGTGGTGCATTACCTACGAAAGAACGATTCGGGGAGTGCACGCTGGTAATTGAAGATGGCATGTGGAAGATTTCAAGGGTTAAGGGTATCTCCGCAGATCAGGCTGCAGATATTGCCGCAGACCTTGCCGGGCACATTTTAGGCAAGGACGAAGCGGAAAGGATTAAGAAACAGATCGATGAATTTCTGCAGAAACAGGAAAAGGGCGCCTGATTGCAAATGGTTTTGAAGAAGACAGGTAAATGAATATCTCTTCTTGTTTTTTTATCAACCTACTCGTCGATGAGCCAGGTAGATTGGGTTGAATGAAATGAAACCCAATCTACACTCTGGTGTATTACTCTGTAGAATTTTTTATTTTTCTGTTGACATTTTCCAGAGAAATGTTTTAAATAATAAACGTTTAGAAAATTAAACATTTTGTTGTATGCAATAGATCTCTCATATCTCCCAATAGAGAGACCCCTGGTTCCTCCCGCAGATTAATATGCTGCGGGAGGAATTTCTTATGCTTCATAGCCACAACCAAAATATCACCAGCACAAGCATGATGACAAGGAAAAGTCATCAAATTCATAATAGAAAAAACCACAACCTCTTCCCTCATGAAAAAGGAATTTATCGTTCAATAATCTGATGCATGAAAACGCTGGGAATCCATATCGGTCATGACAGTGGCAGTTCCTTAATAATTGACGGGCAAATCGTAGCTGATGTATCAGAAAAGCGGTTTATCCGGATAAAACATTATGCAGGGCCACCGGTAAATTCCATAAACTTCTGCCTCACGACAGGAAAAATCTCCTTTGAAGAACTTGACTTCATTGCGGTATCGGGTGAAATCGCTGACCTTAAGCTGAAAACACTCCTGAATCTGTCTGGCGAAGATTTTGATCGTATAGTCAGGCAGAACCTGCCTTACCAATCCATCAGAAAAAAAGTAAAGGGCATCATTAGGAATAAGATAATATACCAGGAATCTCCGCCGCTGTATCTGAGGTTTTTTTAACGTTAATAAGGCTTCCTTCCCCATATCGGGGCATTGGCAGATCAGAAGGAGATATCGCTACTTTTTTATAATATTTATCCCTGTATGTTTTGAACAGGAAATGTCACAATGGGGTTTCTGTGCTGCCAAACATGAATTCTACTTTAATTAAATTCCTGCCGTCGTTTATCCGTATCAGGTTAGAGGGGCGTGTTGCATTACAAAAGATACTGACAAACACCGGCTGGCTGTTTATTGATAAAATAATACGTATGATAGTGGGGTTACTGGCTGGAATCTGGGTTGCTCGGTATCTTGGACCTGAGCAATTTGGTCTTTATAACTATGCACTTTCCTTTGTTGCACTATTTAGTACATTTGCCACCCTGGGGTTGGATGGGATTGTGGTTCGCAACATTGTGCGTGGCCCTTCTTGCAAGGAAGAAATACTTGGAACTGCTTTTGTGCTCAAGCTCTTAGGAGGTGTATCAACACTCATATTCGCAGTGGTAGCTGTTTCCTTGTTACGTCCTCACGAGAACCTGACCCGCTGGCTGGTGGGCATCACGGCAGCAGGAATGATTTTTCAGGCATTCGATGTCATAGACTTCTGGTTTCAATCGCAGGTTCAGTCAAAATATACAGTATATGCTAAAAATGTAGCTTTTTTACTCATTACCCTAGTCAAGATTGTTTTAATCCTTGTGAAAGCACCGCTTATTGTTTTCGCCTGGGCCGGGTTGGCAGAAATCGTCATTGGATCAGTAGGACTTGTAATAGTATATCGAATCAACGGATTTTATGTAAAAACATGGATTGCTACCATTTCTCGATCGAAAATGCTGGTAAATGATAGTTGGCCGCTGATTCTATCCGGAATTGCCATTTATATTCAAGCAAGGATTGATCAGGTTATGCTTGGTGAAATGGTCGGCGATACAGAAGTAGGGCAATATTCGGCAGCAATGCGATTAATTGAAGTTTTCGGGTTTATACCAATGATAATCTACAGTTCCGTTTTACCTAAAGTATCGAGTGCAAAGGTAGAAAATGAATCACTCTATTACGAAAGACTTCTTAATATTTATCGTCTTATGTTTCTTTTGTTCTTAGTTACTGCAATTCCCATTTATGTATTTTCAAATCAAATTGTAA
Source organism: Ignavibacteriaceae bacterium (assembly GCA_020848375.1). GTDB lineage: Bacteria > Bacteroidota > Ignavibacteria > Ignavibacteriales > Ignavibacteriaceae > H2-BAC3. The sequence goes on along the minus strand of JADLAF010000254.1, from coordinate 7 downwards.
TAACATT
>JADLAF010000253.1 GCA_020848375.1 Ignavibacteriaceae bacterium | reverse complement strand
GGAATAATTGAAACTCCCTACAACGGAACCGGTATATATCTCTTTCTTGAATACTCCGGGTCCGACTCAATGGTAGTGAGCGGGCTTTCAGCACATTTAACCGGATGGGACACAAAGTTTAGCAACGCGGGCGGTTACACCGGATGTTTGGAGTACCGTGCCACACTTACCCAAAAAGGTGTTGTAACAGTGAGGGTTAATTAACCAGATGAACGCCGAGAAACAGTTATATATCATTTGTGTCATTACGCTGCTACTGCTCTGGGCTGATTACCAGGGAGTGGCAAGAGTGAGCGGAATGACTACGCTCCCCTGGGCGGGTGATATATATACCGAAAAAGAGGGTAGCCTGTTTCATCTGATGCCTGTGCTTTTTTACTGTGTGCTGCTTCCGGTGCTGTTTGCCGTTTCTCTTAAAGGGATACTTCGGCTGATGCGGGAAGGGGCCGGGCTGACAAAGTATCTGCTTTCAGCACATATAGCCGCAATGACGATCAGTATATATATAATCGTGCTGTTTATATGGCAGTCGGCCTCAGGGGCGGCAATGATGGCGGAGTATGATAAGAGCAGAGAAACTTTTAAGCAGTCATTAGAGCGCGATCTGCTTTTGCTCGAGCTCAATGAGGTCTGCTTTCTGACTCGTGAAAAAATGCTTCTGCCTGACTCTCTGGGCGGCATAGGAAAAAAGCCGGTGAAATATACCGGCAGAGAAACAGAGCTGCTAAAAACCATACTTGGCTCTTCTGAATTTGCGGCACTTGATAAAATTGTGATCACCGGCCTTTCAGACAGCAGCATCACGCTAAAGGCATACAGCCCCCGGGGTAACTTCATCTTTGATGCTCAGGTATATAACACAAACCGTCAGGCAATCTATGAGGAGCTTCCCGTCAGCGGAGAAGTGAAATAAATTCTCTAATTTCCGGAAAAAAGAATAAACTTGCACTCTGACTCTGTATCGGCAGAGTTATTATAAAAAAGAAAGATGTAGAAAAGAGATGCAGAACATAACCGAGGGACTAAACAGCGAGCAAACTTCAGCCGTTAAACACATACACGGCGCACTGTTTGTAATGGCTCCGATAGGAACAGGCAAAACAAAGGTGCTTGCCCACCGCGCGGCGTATGCGGTTGGGCAGGACATCAATCCGGGTTCAATGCTTTGCCTTTCCTTCACCAATAAGGCCTCAAAAGAGATGCGTTCGCGTGTTCAGGAAATGCTGCCGGAGAGTTACCGTGATATTCGCATTAATACTTTCCACGGTTTCTGTACCTTTCTGCTCAGAACCGACGGCGACCGGCTGGGGCTTCATGCTGACTTTACCATCTTTGATGATGAAGATATGGTTGAAATGGTAAGACAAAACGTAGCCGGGCTTGAGGGGCTGAAATCTAACGATATATATACACTGATTGAAAACGCAAAACTGCTTGGGAAGTTCAATAATTATCTCAAACCGGATGATCTCACCCGGTACAATAATGCTATTCGCGAAAACCACGCTCTTGACTTTATTGATCTGATTCAGTGTACTCAGGAGCTGCTGTCAACATTCTCCGATATCCGTCAAAAATGGCAGAACCGATTCAACTGGATTCAGGTAGATGAGTTTCAGGATACCAATCATCACGAATATCAAATCATCCGGATGCTGGCGGTTAATCACAAAAACATTGCATTCTTCGGAGACCTTGACCAGACCATCTATGAGTGGCGGGGCTCTGAACCCAAAGTGATTACAAAGGATATATATAATACGTTTTCTCCGGTAAAACAGATTCTGTTTACCCGCAATTACCGTTCAACACGCAATATTTTGAAGGCCGCCTGGGGAGTGATTAACCATTACCCCGGTAAAACCACGCTCGAAATTTCACCGCAGGTTGCAGAGGAAGGAGAACCGGTATATATACACAACGCAGACTCTATTGAAAAGGAGGGAAGGTTTATAGCGGAAGAAATCCTGCGGCTGAACAGGGAAAAGAATGCAGACTTTGGAAAGATAGCAGTTCTGACCCGAACGAACGGGCACGCGGCAGATATGTCTTATGAACTGAGCAAAGCAGGGGTGCCGCATTTTCTGGTTGATCAGTTCAAGTTTTTTAAGCGGACAGAAATTAAGGATATGCTTGCACTGCTTGAAACTTCAGTTAATCTCTATAACACCAATGCGCTCAAACGGGTCTTGCTCAGAACAGCAGAGGGAATTGGTGAGGTAACTATTAAGAAAATCCTGAATCTGCCTCAGGAACTCGGATGCCGGCTGACTGACTTTCTGCGCAGCGATACTATTGAACATGCAGACCCTTTCCGCACTCTGATTGACGCCTATAACAACAATAACATAGTCATCTTTGATACCGAAACAACGGGGCTGAACTTTGCGCAGGATGACATTATAGAAATAGCAGCAGTGCGTTATGGCAGGGATGGAATAAAAGAAGAGTTCCAGAAGTATATTAAAACGAATCGATCATTGGAGGAAACCACACATGTACACGGCATCACAGAAGAGATGCTTGCTTCCGAAGGGGAAGAGCCGCGGAGTGTGCTTTCTGCATTTCTGGAGTTCAGCCGCGATGCCGTAATCTGCGGACATAATGTTGTCTATGATCTGAATATGACCTCGGGCAATTGTCAGAGGAACGACCTGCAGCCATTCCGTCCTGCTGCAAGTTATGACACACTGGACTTAAGCCGAAGGTTTCTCCGCTCTGAGCGATATACACTTACTGCTCTTAAAAACTTGCTCGGGCTGCCTACTCAGCCGACCCACCGCGCACTTGATGATGTAAAAACCACCGCTGAGCTGCTTTCACATCTGATAACCATAATTACCAAGAACGAAAAAGAGCGGAAAGAGGCGGTAACAGTATATATCAATCAGTTCAGAAAGTTTTATGAAAAAGTGACCGAGTGGCGCAGGAGGGCACAAACTGAACGTCCTGCTGATCTGTTTGATTATATCATACAGAACTCCGGTCTTGCTGAGCAGGTGAGCAGGATGGATGAGGCAGACCGCAGGCAGATGCATCTAAAGGAGTTGCGCAATATAATGATGCAGTTTGATGATCCGCAGCTTGGACCGGAGGAATCACTGCGCAGCATTCTTTCAACCGCGGCATTGGGGGATGACCGTGACCGTCTGGTTGGGGCAGAAAGAAAAGTAAGTGTCATAACAGCGCACCAGTCAAAGGGGCTGGAGTTTGATACCGTGTTTATAGCCGGAGTATTTGACCAGGGTTTCCCGGGATACTTTGCAGTGAAGGAAAACAAACTCAGTGAAGAGCACCGCCTGTTTTACGTCTGCATAACACGGGCAAAGGAGCGGTTGTATATAACCTATCCGGCGGTAAACAACTGGGGCCGCAAAACACTCCCCAGCAGGTTTTTGAAATATATATCGGAGGAAGTGGTGAGGAGGGTATAGGGAGAATTTATACCATCCAATCGGAAAAGGAATTTAGAAAAACCAGAAATATGCTAAATTTGATACGCAATAAATTGGAAATTCATTTATGAACAAATCCTATCCACCTGAAATGCACACAGCG
>JADLAF010000252.1 GCA_020848375.1 Ignavibacteriaceae bacterium | reverse complement strand
TTCCGCCGCAGAGCTGCTAAAATCAATTAGTAGTTAGGAATTAGTAATTAGTAATGGAAAGCAGTATATATACTTTCTTTAAAACTCTGCGTGACATTGCTTTTCCTCTGCCGGACTTTGCGTTAAATTCTCCGGAATGAGCCGCAAGTGCAGTTTATCACTTTTTCACTTATCTTTACCGAATGAAAACTGAAAAATCTCAGGAACTTGCTGACTAAATTCGCTCGCGCGCCGGCTTTTGGTGGTTGGTCCCACAAGATGCGCTCAGTGAGGTAAGTGTTGAACCATCAGTTGAGCAGACTCTGATGTATGGTGATCTTCCTGATATTAAGGAGCTTTTCAGAATTCTCGGCAGGGAGCAGGTAGCAGAGATTTTCTTCAGCTAGATTGCCTCTGCCCGCAGCAACTACCATCCCCGCACCAAAAATTTCTTTTCAATAGTATTTGAGGAATACAAACCGCAGGAACCGCATCCTCATCATCCAAAGGAATAGTATATATAGGCGGTCAAAACACCAAAAAGCGTGACAGTAAGTTACATTGTAGATAATTTTATGGACCAATAGTTCTCATAGCGTTTTAATTCCTCAGATTTTGATTCCATTTGTTCATACCATTTCCGTAATAAAAAAAACAATGATAAATCTATTCACTTCTCCGGAGAACTCTGCGTGACTTTGCTTTTCCTCTGCCGAACTTTGCGTTAAATTCTCCGGAAACCTGTCCCGGTTTTGCTTATGTACCTGCCCCGGCTGCATTTCTTGTTCTTGCTATCCTTCATGACTCTGTTGTCCTTCTTGTCCTTGCCGTCCTTTTTACACTACTAATGAAAGCTAAAACCCCACCCTTTGTTTACATAATAACACTTATGTAAACAAAGCTCCGTTACACACAAATCTCCGCTGCCGCCCCGAACTTCAAACTTCACGCTCAGCCCTGCTTTTATTGACTCATATCACATTTCCGCACCGGGCATCTATATTTTCTGCATTAAATAAGCCCTTCTTTATTGTATATTTACCATGTAGAAATATTTCTCCCAGAAAGGTGGAAACCATGAAGACTCTTATTAACTTAAAGTGGCTTCTGAGGTACAGTTTACTAGTTCTGCTCACGCTCACACTCGTTTCCTGCTCTGAAGAAGACCCTATCGGAACCGAAGACCCGACCGCCTCCAAAACTAAATCCGACCAGGCGACCGCTCTCCTTGAAACTGAAATGTTTAACATGATCAATAATAATTACAACAGTCTTTCTGATCTTGACCAGATCAATATGTCTGCTGCTAATTCGCTTTTCAAGGAAGCTCTCACCCTTGACGAAAATAACGCCCAGGCACAGTTCGGTGCCGCGTTTACTGAATTCGTAATGGTTTATAAAGACCCTGACTTCAATGCCCTGATTAAGGATATGGACTCATCCTTTAACCAGAGCAATTCATTAAAAAAACTTCTTTCTCCCACGCTCCTGCCCGGTGGTACTGCCGGAATGCAGGTTCCTATTAATGAAGCCGGCGGAGTTGTATTTTCCATAATGAAACTTGCTGTAAAAGATCCCCCGCTGATCAGCCGCGTTCAGCAGGTGTTCAGAGACAAACTCCTTCCGCGCCTTGATTATGCCGCAAATCTTTTTGCAAAACTTGAAGCTAATAACTCATTTAAGTTTGTCATCAGCGGAAAGATGCAGGGTGACCCCGAAATTGAAGCTGTTGCTCTCTATCCGGCTGAAATTTATGTGATGGATGCCATGATGCACGGACTTAAGTTCGCGGTTGATGCATTCCTCGTCTATAAATTTGATATCCCCAATTACGAACAGGCAACTCTGCTTGCTGCTCTTAATCGGAACAGCACCAACTTCTTTTATCTTGCTGCCGACGGTGCCTCGCGCGCCACAGCAGCCAAAAACGATCTTAACTTAATGGCAACAAAATTGCTAAGCGGTATTGCTTCTCTGGAGTCTCTCTCCGGTACAAAGCCGGATGCGGTTATTAAGATCGGCAATAACGGCATCAAACAGAATGATCTGGATACCACAAAGAAGTATCTCAATAAATTCAAAGATGCTCTCACACAGGATGTAACCCTTCACCTGAAAGATGCTGACAGTGAAGGCAATAACTACGATATCAGGATAAACCTGGGCAACTTCTTTTCCAATCCGGTTCAGAATCCTAAGGTATCTTTCTTCCCGGCTTATACCGTTGAACCGCGCGGAACTGACGACATTGAATTCCGCTTTGATGCTCAAACGTATAACGAATTCACCTTCCCTGATCCTACATTCGGCGGTCTTTTCCCCGGAATGACAAATAACACTCTTAAGCGGTTGTTATATATAGATGAAGAATTCGCTTACCGCCTTGAAGGGCATGTTAACTTCCCGGGCGGCTGGTTTCAGGATGTTCAGCTTAAAATAACCGCCGGGAATCAGACCTATACTGTTGATCTTGAACCTTACGACATTTTTGAACTGCTCGTAAGAGATGCTACGGGTACCGGTGTTGAAATCACCCGTTACGCACTCGTTATTAGTGGTCAAGAGTTTGAACAGAGGATGGTAAATCCGAATGACAGATTCTTTATTCAATCTCAGGAGCATGACTGGCTGGAAATCCGCCTCCCGGTATATCCGCAAAACCTTAACGGATTTGCTCAGGGTCAAAATACCGTTGTTCTGAACTGGGATGGCAGACCATCACTCCCCTGGGGTGATTTCAACATATATAAGAAGACCGGCAGCGGAAACTTTGAACTGAACTCATCCGGATACTTTAGCAATCAGTTCCAGGACTTTAACGTATTACCGGGCATTTCTTATACCTATAGGATATCAAACCGTATTAATACTGAATATTACGGTTATCCGGCACTTATTGCAATGGATGAGGTTTTTTCTAATCAAGTGACGATTACGCCTTAACCGGTTGCGTTTTTGTTTCTTTCTCTCCATCTTACTGGCTGTGCAGTCCCTGACCGCACAGCCGGTTTTTTATATACCAGACAGTTCAAGGTCAGTTTCTTCCTCTGCAGGATTCACTGATCTTTACCGCGAAAGCTCAGTCATCAGCAATTTCAGCGCGTCTCTGCAGGATTTCTCACTCAGCTTTTCCTCCCCGTTATCATC
>JADLAF010000251.1 GCA_020848375.1 Ignavibacteriaceae bacterium | reverse complement strand
TGATTACATTACAAAACCGATACGCAATGATGAACTGATCGGGGCGATTGACCGCCATCTGCGGATTGATTACTCAAACCTCCTTTCATCTGATCCCGCACCTGTTCCTGTGGCAGAAGAAGAAAAAAATGGTACCGTGATATTTGACCGGACTCATTTTGGCGCGATCAGTCTTGACAATCCTGAATTCCAGAAAGATCTGATGCAGACATTTATCCATGACTGTGGGCGCCGGGTTGATTTGCTGCATCAGGCGATTGAAAACAATAATAAGCAGGTAATAGTGTCAGAGAGCCACACCATAAAAGGTTCAGCTTTCTCAGTCGGGGCGATGCAGATAGGGGAACTGGCAAAGGAGATAGAAGAACAGGCAAAAGAGAATAACTCCTCAGGAAAACTGACCGTCCTGGGCGAGCGCCTGAGAACCGGATTTCACCACCTCTCAAAAGAAGTCCGCGACCTCCTCGACTAAAAATCCGCGAAATCAGCGCAATCAGTTTAATCCGTGATCTAAAAATCCGCGAAATCAGTGTAATCCGTTTAATCCGTGATCTAAAATTCCGTGGAATCAGCGTAATCCCCTTAATCCGTGATCAATTCATGCGTATATTTGCAACCTGAATATGAGGAATTCATACCTCATAATTCATCCTTCATAATTGAAGATTACTAATTCCTAATTACTAACTACTAATTGATTTTTGTATGGGCTCAACAACAGATTTTAAACCGGGGCTTGTTATCAGGTGGAACAACGAACTTTGGACAATCGTGGAATTTCAGCATGTGAACCCGGGAAACTGGCGTGCCTTCGTAAGGGCAAAGCTGAAGAACATGAAATCAGGCAAGGTGATTGAAAACCGCTTCAGGGCGGGAGAGAGCATTGATACCGTCCGCGTTGAGCGTAAGGTTTGCCAGTTCCTCTATCGTGATGGAAGTGACTTTGTGGTGATGGACAATGAAACCTTTGACCAATTTAACGTATCAGTTGAATTAATCGGTGAAGGCGAAAAGTATATGAAGGAAAGCACCAATATTGATATCCTGTTTGACGGGACCATCATTATTGCCATTGAGCTGCCAATCTTCATGAATCTGAAAGTAACCGAAACCGTCCGCGGTGAAAAAGGTGATACAGTGAACAACGTTCAGAAACCCGCCACCCTTGAAACCGGTGCAGTGATTAACGTCCCGTTATTTGTTAACGAAGGAGACCTAATCAAAGTCGACACCCGCATCGGCGGCTACGTCGAACGCGTAAAAGCTTAACCAAAAAAGCTCCGCTTTTTTAATGAGGAATTAGCAGTTAGTAATTAGTAATAATCGGAATAAAAAAGCCCCGCGATGCGGGGCTTTTTTTGTTCTATAATTGTTCATTGTTAATTGTACATTGATTTTGGTTTTCTTATTTCTGCTGAGTTCATCGCATCAAAATCATCTTCTTTGTTTTTTTAAATGCACCGACCTGTAATCTGTAAAAATAGATTCCTGAGGGATACCCAGATGCCGCCCAGGTGACCTGGTGCGTGCCTGGAGGTTTCTCTTCATTAACCAATGTTGCTGTTTCTCTGCCGAGCACATCATATATACGCAGCGACGTGACTGACACGTTACCCATGCTGGCAGGAATTGTATAAATGATTGTTGTGGCCGGATTGAACGGATTGGGATAGTTCTGACCCAGAAAATAACTTTTCACGGAAGGTGATTCTGTTGTAATATCTGAAGGTAAAAGAAACTTCCCTTCCTGAACAGCATAAACCAGATGATTGTTTTTGGAGACTGAATAGCGGAGATTATTCATTGCTGCTGACTGACGCGGGGCGATGCTGCTTCCTGCGCGGTAAATGGATGAGTCAACCTTTGTAGTGTTTCTTGCGTCAACGATAATGAATGGAATTGAACCGCTGCCGGAGATGGTATTGTCTGAGCTGTTAAAGACAACTCTGTCAGCTCCGTCCAGATATATACCGAGCCGTTTGCGGTTAAGCATGAGTCCCCAAAGAACAGAAGCGGTTCGGTTTTCCGCGAAATCGCTGCTCTCAAAAACCTGCGGCTGAAAAATCAGATCGCCAAAAATTGAAAGCCCGTGCTTGTTTGTCATTCTTCCGCGGTAGGCGGCGTATATATCACTATCAGTATTATCCGTAAATACATCTCCGGCTGTTTTGCCGCTTTTGCCTGAAAAGAATAAAGGTGTATTGCTCCTGATTTTTTGGTAAAATGCGGCAGCCAGCGTCTGCGAAGAGTCCCGCAAAAGACTTAATACACTGAGAGAATCTCCGCAAAAAATTATGGCTGTTGCGGCATATATCTTCTGAACGGAGACAGGGTCATTCATCAGAGCACTGTTAAGAAGGAGCGTATCATAGGTATAACTCTGGCTCCCAAGATAAGATGTTAACTGTGTTAGGTTGCTTTGAAATCCGGGATGGGAAATTACCAGGACTGACCCGGCATTACTGCTGTTTAAAAAAGCGGGTATATTGGAGATAAGGTTGGTGCTTACCGTATTGCTGCCGGTAAGAAAAAAATCAGTGAGTGGATATTCCCAGGCGCGGGAAGTATCTGAGTTCCTGGCGGTTGGGGGAATGGTGTGTATTTTTCTGTTTACAAAATCAAAAGCCCAACCGGCGGTGAGCTGGTCGCATTTCAGGTTTTCAACCATATAGCCGTCTGAACCGGAGGTAAATCTTGTATTTTCATCCTTCCGGAAAATTGACACAGCACCGCTTCCGGTCACGGTTCCGATGCCATCTGAATCTATGCAAATGGCTGTCCTGTCATCAATCCCCACGCCCAGGATATCCCTGTTAAAGGAAACATTTACCTTAAAAACCATTGCTATCAGCCGGCCAAAACGCCCCCTTTCGATGAAGTGAGTATCGAACAAAACATTTGGTCTGAGGTTTAGAAAAGTGGTATCTACATCAACAGCTCCGGCAAAGGGGTTGTTTAAGCTCTCCTTTGAGGTTATGCTGCCGTATCTGGCGGTAAAGTTGAACTCACCGAGGACCATTGCTCCGGCACTTGTACCAGCAATTACGCCGCCCCTCTGAAAAATTTCCTTCAAAGCCAGCTCTGTTTTTGTTCCTTTCCATAGAGTGATATATTGGTTTTGGTCTCCCCCTTTGAGGAAGATTCCGTCTGCTGTTATAAGCTCATCGTATGTCGCTTGGTCGTCAGCGATGGCTCTGGTGCTGATTTTTCTGTTGTAGGCAGTATCAGCGCCGAGTGACAGGAAATAATCAGGCAGCCAGGCGGTTGCGTCTGAATAGGAAAGGATGATAATTTTTTTGTTTGTCGTTTTTTGAACAATCCATTGGTAGGGGGCATTGCTCCAGTCGTTATAATTTTCAGAACCACCGCCCACTGCGCAGATATACCCCTGGGCCAACCCCCTTCCTGAAAGAACAGAGAATATGATGATTATGTAGATGATAATACTTTGCACTGGTGGTAGTTTTTTTGCTTTTCAATAATTATAAAAAAAGCCCCGCGATGCGGGGCTTTTTTTGTTCTAAAACATTACTAACTACTAATTACTAATTAGCTTAGTTTGCTGCCTGTATCTTCTCTCCAACAATTCCACCGATATACGATGAAACCAGACCTGCCGCAAGAGCTACAATAACCGTGGTGGTTGTCAGGTAATGAGTTTCAGGATCGAGGGAAAGCTTGAAGATATCAAGATTAAGTACGGTTGTAATGAATCCGGCGAGTGTTGCTTCCTTCACGGTGATGCCGGGTGACTTCCATCCGATAACCAGACCGGTGATGAAAAGACCGAGTACCAGCGCAAGGAAGAACGGGGTATAAACCAGACCGGCCACCTTAAGGATAATGTTTGCAACGATCATGCTGAGGGTAATGCCGAGGATAGAACCGGAGACAATCCACCCCCACTCGAGATACTCAGAAGGTTCATCGCCAGAGACCTTTTTCTCGAATGTACCCTGGAATTTTTCACCGGCCCACGCACCCGCGAAGGTGAGGATGATACCGTTAAAGATAACCAGGAGGATATTGGTGGTAAAAACATCGCCCTGAAGCATGCTGAAACATTTCAGTTCCATGGAGGTGAGGATGACGTAGCTGAGAGCACCTACAGCGAGGGAGGCGACCCCGGGCTCAGCGATGGTTTCTTCTTTTGAAACGAATCCCACGAGAAGACCTGAAATGATAAAACCTGCGAGCATTCCCATAAAAGGGAAGACAGGAGAGCGGAAATCAGTACCGCTCCACCAGGTTAGCAGCACGACAAATGCTGTACCGACCACAACAGAGATGCCGGCAGATTTCACATCGAACGTCTTGGACATATAGCTCCTTGAAAATGAATTCTGAAAAGGGTAAATAATCTGCCTAAAATTATCACATTACCCCCTGTTTACCAAAACAAAAGTAGTGAATAGTGCTTGGTTCTTGGTTCTTGGTGCTTGGTTCTTGGT
>JADLAF010000250.1 GCA_020848375.1 Ignavibacteriaceae bacterium | reverse complement strand
GCCGGATGAAATGACACTCTAACTCCGTTAACTGATACTTCCTCTCCATATTCAGCGGTCTGCATGGAAATCCTCTCCCACAGCCGTTCTCTGAGTATCAGTTCCGACTTTTTGCAGGAAAGATATAACCTGGAGCCGGGACGCGCATGATCGCTATGCCCGTGTGTAACCACTGCCCGGTCAACCCCTCGCCAGGGGTCTATATAAAAATCACCGACCGCGCAGTAGATTCCGTTTCTGTTAACCTTTAAAAGTGTATCTTTCAAGTGCATAAAGTTTTATAAGATGAAGAAGAAACTTACTCATATCGGCATAGATTTCGGCGGAAAACTCAACGGCACTACTGCCATCTGTTATCAGGAAAACAGACACCTCACATTCAGACAAAGCACAAAAAAGCAGGACTCCTCCGAAATGATTAAAGAGTTTGTTCATCTGCATAAACCTGATTTTGTGTTTATAGATGTTCCCCTTTCCCTGCTGGGTATTTACCGGGGATTGAAGGGATGCAGCGATTATATGTACCGCCAGTCAGACAGGGAGCTTGATGCAATGTCCCCCATGTTCCTCGGCAGGTTTACCGCGCGCGGTATTGAACTAAAAGATTATCTTGAATCGCTTGGAATTCAAGTATTTGAAACCTATCCGGCCGATATCAAAAAAATCTGCGGTATAGCAAAAGATACTCCCCTGGAAGAATCTTATTCTCATTTTTCACAATATATCAAACTTCCGCCGGCTGAAATACCCGCAAACAACCATCAGCTTGACTCGCTTGCCTGCTGGACCGGAGGGGCTGCTTACCTGAAGAACAAACACCGCTTTGCCGGAAATCCGAAAGAGGGGCTTATCCTGACACTCTCCTCATGAACCGTATATACGTGAGATACGCATCAGCATAACACGAGCGGTGTTAATCTGCCCGTCCATGTTCCTGTCAAGCGGATCATAAGAGAGCCGGAAGGTATTAATTCCCTCCATAAGATTTGCCGATAAAACATTCGAGTAACCGTACGACTCCCAGTCCCCGGTTCCTCTCTGCGGAAACACAACCGTGCTTCCTGTTCCTCCGTTAATCTGAAGAGTCCTCACTGCACACTTGTTATCAGTATTCACCGGGCCGCTGCCATTTGCATAGAGAAAGTCAATGCTGAAGGTACCTTCCTCCGGCAGCCGGATGGTAAAAGTGATAAACTGATTCTCATCAGGTAGCAGAGTGATATATTCCTCTTCTGAACCATGAAGCGAAGGGAGACTGAAATGAAATTCGGCCGTTCCGGTTCTCAGCGGTTCTGAAAGAAATGATTCCAGACCGTCACTGTTTTCCGCGGATATCTGGTATTCGGAAACAAAATCATCTTCATCGGGAGTGTAATTCGGAACATGCACCCAGGTCAGCAGTTCGCCGTTCCGGTATATATTATACAGTTCTGCGCCCGGCACTTCATCCCATGAAATGTTCCGCCTGTCAAAACGGGGTACCGGCATCATGGGGGCAAAGCTGACACTTTTCAGACTCATATCAGCAGTGCTTTCCTCCTTCCGGAGCACAATTTCAATCTTATAGGTTCCCTTTTCCGAATGGTTAAAGATACGCTTCTCTTTGGTTTTTCCGTTTACCTTATATGATGCAATTGCGGAACCTTCCCCCTCAACGGATATATAAAACAGTGCATTCCCCAGTTTCAGGTTTTTCAGCTCATGTTTTCCCTTCAGTCCGCCGGGTATATACGGCTGAAACAAAACTCCCTGTTCATTCATCTCAACACCCAAAAGCATACGGTAAACCCAGGCAAGACTCCCCGCCACCGACCATAACTGCCGGTCGGAGTTTATCTCCGTTCCCGCGCTGCTCCCTGTTTCTGCCACCAGATTTTCTTTATTCGTCAGGAAAAGTGCTGAGCTCCTTACCAAAGACGCAAAAGAATGCATTACTGCTGCTTCATTATATACCTTCTTCGCTGACCACATTCTGAATGCTTCAACAAAAGGCCATATTCCGTTATTATGATACGGCGGAATGCCCGGCTCCTGAGGCCAGACCACCGGTGTGCCAAACTCAGATACCGGATAGTTTTTTATAATCTGCTCATCCTTCCCGTCTGAAAGATTGAATAATACCATCAGAGCGTTGCCAAGCGCTTCAGTACGGGAAGCTCTTACAGAAAAAATTCTTCCGTAGAGAAAACTGTTATAATACCCTTCCCGCTCATTCCAAAACTGCTGATTAAGATGATGCATCAATTCAGAGTGTTGCATCCGATAAAAATCTCCGTCTTCATTCAGTTTATCAGCCATTAAAGCAAGAATCTGATACGTCCTTGCATGCACCGCACCCGTGCCGAGGGCGGGAGAAGAATATATATCAGCCGGCTGCATCCAGCGTGGATAGGTCTGCTCACGCCAGTCCAGAAAACTGGTTTCACCTCTTACCAGCCCGGTTGCGGGGTCAAATATATTTTTCTGATCGGCTTTAACGCTCTTCCTTATGATATCAAATGCAGTTCTCAGCCACTTCTTATCGCGAGTGGAAAGATATACTTCATAAGCTGCCAGTGCCCAGGTCATCCTGTCAGTTGAAACCGGCCAGGAGCCACCGGTGCCTGTATCCTGTATGATGATGCCATCCTTAACCTTTGCCATCAGACTGGTTCTACAGGCATCGGGATGTACTATTGCAAGCGATAGAAGTATGCTGTAACTGATATCGCGGGTCCAGACACCTGTCCATTTTTCTCCCGCCATAAATGCACCGTCATCGCGGAGGTTTTCCCTCATCTCTTCAAGTGACATCTTATATAAGGCATTCAGCAATGGATAGGGTGACTGATATTCAGGAAGTCCTTTAAGATCAAGCGACTGCTTCCAAATAAATCCGCCGTCCTCCGCAGGAGCTCTTCTGAAATGGTTTACGAATTCAAGAGAAATCTCATAGATGCCATCCTTATCGGGATCAGTGAGCAAAAACTGCTTTTCTTTTGTAAGACCCGGGAAGTCCCAATTTAACGGAGTCGCACTCCCCATTATATATACCCCCTTAAAATCCTTTTTTGTAATTACCTGACCGTTATAGCAGGTAAACGAACCCTCAGTTTGTAATGAAGCAAGAACCTCATTCATATTCACCCGGAATACAACCTGAAATTTTTCATTCGGAGCGATGGGATACTCAGGTCCGTCTTCAAGAACCGTGTCTGCTTCAGTTGAACGCCCAAAGGTATAAACGGGAGTTACGAACCCCCCCTGATTCGGATTCAATAACACGCGGTGATCAAGCCCCGGGGGACGCTCATTATCAAATCCGTTGATGCTGAACTTAAAAATCAGATTGCGGTCAAGCCCTCCGCTGAAAGCCGGCAGATAATTAGATACTATTGATCCCTCCGATTTTACCTGAGCAGAGTATTCCCCCTGAACCACTGACTCTGGATATATCGAATAGGAACTATTCTGATATATGGGCTGCTTTTGTGGATAAATTACAGCGGCCGCTATGAACACTAACAAAATAAGTTTTAGGATAATTTTCTCACTATTTTATCAACAGCATCTTACCCGTATCTCTCATGATTTTACCGGTTTCCCTCCCTTTGGTTTCAAGCATGTAAAAATAAGTGCCGCTGGCAAGGTCACTCATGGTTCCTTTTTCTTTCGGGTTAAATAAATACCGGTACTCTCCCGGCTGCTGCTCATCGTTCACCCGCAGGTCATAGAGCTCCCCTTTAAGCGTGTATATATACAGTTTTACATAACTCCGCTCCGCAAGGCGATAGACTATGGTTGTGGTCGGGTTAAACGGATTCGGATAATTCCCAGCCAGGCCGCTCTGTCCAGGAGTTATTCGCTCAGTTTGTTCTTCAATTGATGTCATTACAAGCGTTAAGGTATTGCTCAATGCAGACTCATTGCCAATACTGTCCCTTGCGCTTATTCTGTAATAGTACACTCGCCCTGAGTCCGGAAGAGGGAGGGAAAAGGTTGTATCCTGAGTCTGCCCTACTAGTAAACTATCAGCCATGCTAAAACCGGCGGAGGTGGTATCTGCATAAATCCGGTAATCTGTTAAATCCCGTTCATGGTTTTTCCTCCAGAAGAGCATAACCGATGTTCTTGTTCTGTTAAAGGAAACCATTACCGGTGGCAGAGGCGGCCGGTCTTCATATTCATACACCATACCGTAGGGACCGCCATAGGGGCCTATATCACTGCGTGTGCCGTCAAGGTCAAGTATTGCGGGGTCACCGGCATCAATCAGTGGAGAATACTTTTGCAAACGGAAATCCCCCTCCTGCTCACTGTTAAACATGGGGAAAACATCAATGTTGGTGTTGTCGGGGAGCATATTCCTATAAGTGTTAATAGGTCTATAGAAATTATTGTATTTTACCACATAATCAGTCGGATAGCCGTCTGGATGAGCGCCCGTCACCCCGGTATGTG
>JADLAF010000249.1 GCA_020848375.1 Ignavibacteriaceae bacterium | reverse complement strand
TGTCAAGTTTGCAGTAGGTGCGCACTTCCTTGCTTCCCATATCCGCATTGTTATATATATGCGGCTGATCCTTAAACCGGTCATATTGCCTTATCCGGCTTTTTATCACCCGCTTCCGTATATCAGCAGACGGCTCGCCACCGGCCTCTGAGGCAAGTTCTTTATATTTAACAGCCGGGACTTCAATATGTATATCAATCCTGTCTAAAAGGGGGCCGGAAATACGGGACATATATTTCTGAATCTGAGGCGGAATGCAGGTGCAATCACGACCGGGATCAGTATAAAACCCGCATGGACAGGGGTTCATTGCCGCTGCGAGCATAAAGTTAGCCGGGAATTCCAGTGACATTTTTGATCTGCTCACTGTAACGCGTGCATCTTCAAGCGGCTGGCGCATCACCTCAAGCACATTTTTCTTAAACTCAGGCAGTTCATCAAGAAATAAAACTCCGTGATGAGCATACGATACCTCCCCCGGCCTCGGGAAAGATCCGCCGCCAACTAAAGCAGCATCAGATACTGTATGATGCGGGCTTCTGAATGGCCTTTCCGTTATGAGCGCCTGATCTGAGGGGAGTATTCCCGCAACGGAATGAATCTTGGTTGTTTCCAATGCTTCTTCAAAACTGAGCGGAGGGAGTATGGTCGGAATCCTTTTTGCAAGCATCGTTTTTCCTGAACCGGGAGGGCCTATCATCAGGATGTTATGTCCCCCGGCAGCGGCAACTTCCAGCGCACGCTTTACATTTTCCTGCCCCTTCACATCCGCAAAATCAAGATGATAGTGGTTTACTTTAGAAAAAATTTCCTCGCGTGATGTATATACCGGATCGGCGGTTACCTCGTCATTGAGGAATGCAATAACATCAGCAAGCTGCTGAAAACCATACACGCTGATGCCGTCAACAATAGATGCTTCTTTTACTGAATCAGCAGGAAGTATCAGCCGCTTCATCCCCTGCTTTTTTGCTTCGACGGCAACAGGCAGCGCGCCCTTTACTGAACGGAGTTTTCCGTCAAGTGCTAGTTCTCCGAGAAAGATAGTATCCTCAAGCATGGCAGGGCTGATTTTTTCAGTGGCAGCAAGTATCCCGATTGCTATCGGAAGATCAAATGAGCTGCCTTCTTTCTTTATATCGGCAGGGGCAAGATTTACAGTGAACTTGCGCGGGGGAAATTCAAATCCGCTGTTTTTAATAGCGGCTGAAACCCGTTCACGGCTTTCTTTGATGGCATTATCGGGGAGTCCTACAATGAGGAACGAAGGGAGTTTCTGTTCAGCACTGGTTTCAACTTCAACGATATATGCGTCAATACCGTAAGTGGCGCTTGAGAGTACTTTTGATAACACGGGTATATATCCCCTTATTTCTCGGGCTTCATTATTACAAAAAAGGTGTTTACTTACTTACCGGTAAAAGCAAACACCTTTTCACCAATTACCATTTATTTATGTGAACGCAGGAAGTTAATCCTGTCCTGAAGTTGTGATACGGAAACCAGGAGTTTATCCTTTCCGTAAATAGCATCTTCTCTGTTATTAAAAACCATTTCATAATCTTTACTCATCACAATAGCTTCTTCAGGACAGACTTCTTCACAGAAACCGCAGAAGATGCAACGGAGCATATTGATTTCAAACCTTTCAGGGTAGCGCTCCTTTTCTCTTTCAGTCTCGGCTGCCTGCACTTCGATAGCCAGTGCCGGACAGACCCGCGCACAGAGTCCGCAGGCCACACAGCGCTCTTCACCACCAGCTTCTTCAACAAGAACGGGACGGCCGCGGTATGAGGAGGGCGGAAGGAATTTAACTTCAGGATATTCCATCGTGAATTTCGGTTTAAACATCGTCTTTAAGGTAAGTGCAAGACCCTTGGCTATTTCAGGTATATACGCCTTCTGCCAAACGGTCAGATCTTTTAATCTTTTCTTCTCAGCCATAATATTTCCGTAGTCTAATTCATAATCATTGCAAGAATAGCCGCCCAAACCAGATTGAGCAGCGAGAGCGGGAACATCACTTTCCATCCCAGATCCATAAGCTGGTCATATCTGAAACGTGGAATGCTCCAACGCACCCAGATAAAGAAGAATAGCAAAGCGCCAATCTTTACAAAAAATGCTGCTATCTGAAGACTGGCCTGAAGCCCTGCAGAAAGTCCGAGCGTCTCTATATACGGCACCTGCCATCCGCCCAGATACAACATAACAATCATAGCCGAGGCAATGATCATGTTAGCATACTCGGCCAGGAAGAAGCCAGCAAATTTCATACTGCTATACTCTGTATGATAACCGCCAACCAGTTCCGGTTCTGCTTCAGGCAGGTCAAACGGAAGACGGTTGGTTTCAGCAAATGAGGCAGTTAAAAAAGTAAGAAAACCTATCGGCTGCAAAACAGCATTCCACATCCAGCCGCTCTGTGAGGAAATAATATCAGACGGACGAAGAGATTCGGCAAAAATAAGAACCCCTGCAACCGAGAAACCCATCGATATTTCGTATGATATCATCTGCGCTGAAGAACGCACACCACCAAGCAGTGAGTATTTACTGCCAGATGACCATCCCGAGAATGTTATTGCATATACACCCAGCGATGTAAGGGCGAGCACCAGCAGAACACCGGAGTTAACGTCAACGACCGCAAGATTAATCATCTTGCCAAAAATTTCGACCGGAGGGCCGATTGGTATAACTGCATACGTTGTGAATGCAACAAAGAGCGCAAGTATTGGGGCAAGGGTATGTAGCGGCTTGTTTGCCACTTTCGGGACGATGTCTTCCTTAAACAGAAGTTTGAACACATCAGCGAAGGGCTGAAATATACCAGCCGGACCAACACGATTCGGTCCGATACGGTTCTGAGCCCAGGCACTTATTTTACGCTCAAAATATACGGAGTAAGATACCGTCAGAAGCATGAGTACAACTATAATGAGTATCTTAACCAAGGGAATAAGAATGAAATCTATCAACATATATACTTACTCCTTACGCTTTCACTTTAGCGGAGAGCTCAAGCTGAACGCCCTGCTCTCCGATTTTTTCGTAATCAAGCTTTTTGAATGCATCTATTGATTTACCCATATCTATCAGTACATCTTCAGCAGTGGTATATTTCATTTTATTACCAAAAGCAGTCGAAAGCCCGGCAAAAATTTTCCAGACCGGGCGCGCATCCAGTTTTACACTCCTGCCCCAACGGTCATATTCAGTGCCGAATTTATCAAGCCGGCTCTGAGCAAGATTATCAAGGGTTCTGTCGGCTTCAAGTGTAGTAACTGCAGGGCGTATTCTCTGTATCCTGCCCTGGAAGTTCACCCAGGTGCCGTTCTTCTCAGCATACGTTGCTGAAGGAAAAATAATGTTGGCAAGTGCAGTCGTACGGTTATGATGGGTTGATACTGCAATCAGCACATCCAGTTTCGCAAGAGCGGTTTCCATTTCAGGACTCATGGCAGCAAGGTCTTCGTCAACCACAATGAGCGCCTTGATAGTGCCTTTTTTTACCCCATCCAGAATTGCATCACGGTTAAGTCCTCCTGCTGCCGGATGAACTCCTGCAAGCTCAGTGCCGAATGCGTTCGGTGATTTGTCCTCCCGGATCAGCAAATCATCACCTGAACCCGGAACCACATGCGGTATATAATCAACGTGTTTAGTCGAAAGAACGCTCTTCGCAAACTTAGCAAGCATAAAGTTATCTTCGCAGGTTGAAGAAGCAGAAGCAATAACCGCAATCTGGTCTTTATTAAGATGTTTCAGTTCAGAAGCGGCGTTCGCATAAGCTTCATCCCAGCTTACCTTTACATCCTGGCCTTCGCGCTTCATATATACACCGTTAATCCGTTCGTTGGAGTGAACCTGCTTGAAGGTCTCCAGGCGACCATAGTCACACATCCAGAAACTGTTTACCGCGTCATTCTGGCTCGGAGTTAAGCGGAGAATTTCATTATTACGTACCCACACCTCGATGTTGCATCCTCTTGCACAGCCGGAGCAGATCGTCTTGGTTGCGGACATATCCCACACGCGCGCCTTAAAGCGGAAGTCACGATTGGTGAGCGCACCGACCGGACATATATCTGTTACATTGAGTGAGTATGCATTATCAAACTCTTTACCCGGGAAAGTAACAATAGTAACGCGGTCACCGCGCTGCACAAAAGTAAGCTCACCGGTTTTGGTAATTTCATCAGCAAAACGGATGCAGCGGCTGCATGATATACAACGCTCCCCGTCAAACATAACGTTTGGACCAAGCGGTACTCGTTTGTCTTTGTGCACTTTTTCTTCGGTAAATCTGCTTTCGCCTTTGCTGTGCTGATAAGCGTAGTCCTGCAGTTTGCACTCACCTGCTTCGTCGCAGATGGGGCAGTCAAGCGGATGGTTAATCAGGAGAAACTCCATAACCGCATTACGGGCGGAAAGGGTTTTCTCTGACTGTGAGTGCACTACCATTCCTTCAGAGGCAGTGGTAGAGCAGGCAATAGCCAGCTTTGGCATCTTTTCAATTTCTACTAAACATACACGGCAGTTTCCGGAGACCGATAACGATGGATGCCAGCAGAAGTGAGGGATATCCACTCCTACTTTCTTTGCCGCCTCGATGATGGTTTCACCGGGCTTGAATTCTATTTCATTTCCGTCTAAGGTAAATTTTGGCATAGAGACCTTTAATTCTTATTTGCTAAGCTGCCAGTGTTTTAACCCTGGCAGGGGTAATAGTTAAACTGAATAATTTTTCGGGATTAAGTATCTCCCGTGCAACTTCGAGCAGCTCTGCTTCTGTAATCAATGCAATGCGCTCTACGGTTTCATCAATGGGGATTACCCTGTTAAAATAAAGCATGGAAGTGGCCTGGCCAATCTGACGGTTGGTAATATTTTCCAGACCGAGCAGAATGGTGCCCTTCATATACTCTTTAATCCGCTTCAACTCTTTTGCGGGAAGCGGTTCATTTACAACTTTTTCAAATTCTTTATAAATCTTTTCTTTGGCCCGTTCAAGATTTTTGGCACCAGTGGAAAAGAACACCCCAAAACAGGATGTATCATAATAGGTATTCATAAACGTGCTAATCTGATAGGCGATGCCCATCTTTTCGCGCACTGCCTGAAAAAGCCGCGAGCTGGTGCCGTCACCAAGCAGATAGGAAAGCAGATTTAGCACTATCCTCTTTTCACTGTCAAACCCGTAAGATGGTGCCCCGAGGATGCAGTAAATCTGGTTTGTATTCTTTTCAATATTTTGAACCTTTGCCTGAATCGGTTTAAAAAGTTCTAATTTTTTCTTCGGCTGAAATCCGCTGCGGTTCAGGTATTTAACTGCCAGGTCGCAGATCTGATCGTGATGTACGTTGCCAGAAACTGAAATAAGCAGTTCAGACTCAAGAAAATTCTTCTGATAATATCCGCGGACGGCTTCTGCGGTAAAGGCACTAACCGTGGCTTCACTCCCCAGAATCGGGTGCGAAAGGGAGTGCTGCCCGTAAATCAGCTCTTCAAATTTGTCAAAGATCAGTTCTTCCGGGTTATCCTCTAGGTCCCGAATCTCATCCAGCACCACTCCGGCTTCCTTGCGGATGTCAGACTCCTTAAACCGGGGGAACTGCACCATATCAGCCATCACCTGAAAAGTGCGGCCGAGGTTTTCAGTTAATCCCCTGCCATAAACGGAGATATTTTCCTTAGTGGTAAAGGCATTCAGGTACCCGCCGGAGGACTCCACAATGTCCGATATTTTTTTTGAGGTATAATGCTCAGTTCCCTTAAACAGCATGTGCTCAATAAAGTGCGAAATGCCATTCATTTCGGGGGTTTCGTCCCGGGTACCGGTAGCGAACCAGAAACCGAGCGAAAACGAGCGGACATAAGGGATATTTTCGGTTATCACCGTAATATTCCCCGGAAGTTTTGTTATTTGAACCTGTGTCAAAAATCTCGGGTGTAACTGATAGAATTTTTCAGTTTGAAATATATTGATTTCAGGGCAGTCTGACAAACCAGAGAAGGGGGATTTTAAGGGGAAATTGGGGGGGGAAAGACTGAAAAATGTCGTTTGTCTGAATTGGGGTTTGCCCGGTTGTAAATAATGAATCTTGCCACATTGCAGAAAGTTGGAAGGGGGAGTGGCTTAATTTCCGCGTTTCCGCAGGGGCGGATAGCGTTGAATATCTCCTTTGCGCCTCAGAGTCTTTGCGCAAGACTGGGTTTAAAACTCTGCGTTACTCCGCGCCAAACTTTGCTTACCTTTGCGTTAACAAAAATGGAAAACAAAAAGCCCCGGCTGTAAACCAGGGCTTTTTTTAATGAAAAATTAAGAATGAAGAATTAGAGCTGCTTAGTTACTCAACTTACCTGAGAGGTTAACCAAACTTGATGCCGTTTTTCCAATGACATAAAGGACAATAAGGACAGGAACGACAAACTCGAATTCACAATTATTTCAGCAGGGTCATCTTCCTCGTAATACTCTGCCCCTTGCCATAGCTGAGTTTATAAATATATACTCCGCTGGCGTGATTAGTGCCGTCAAAGGGTACTGTATATCTGCCTGCTGAATAACTTCCTGAAGCAAGGGTTGCAATCTCTTTACCGAGTATGTCATAAACCTTTAAGGAAATATCACTCTGCTCAGGGAGTGCAAACTCTATCATGGTAACTGGGTTAAACGGATTTGGATAATTCTGTGTAAGTGAATAGTCCTTTATTGGTTCTGCTCCGTTATAATGTATTCTCTTCAAACTACCTTTTGCCTGCTCTTCTGCAGAACGCACTCTGGTTATAAGAGAAGGAGTAAGTTCGGCTGATGTGTAAGGTATCAGACGAAGCCGGACAAGTCGTGAACCAATGCCCGCTGTGTTTACTTCATAACTGATATTGTCGTACTTTGTCAGGTCGTTCTGGGTAAAGGTGATATTATCATACTCACCCAATACCTCACCGCTGTTGCTGTCCTCGAGAACAAGACGGAAATTTACTTCGCCTTCTGCTCCTAATACTGCCGAGCAGGAACCGGTATCTACTGCACGGTACTGTACTGAGTACATAAAGCCGGACTGATTCTCAAGCATAAAGGGGTCACTCACAAGATAGTGCTTCAATTCTTCAAGTCCGGTTAGCCGCATAGTATCAGGTATTACCGGAAAGAAGACCGGCGCGTTGTTTACTGATATATCTCCGAACGAAAACATAAACTGAGCGTTGCCTGAGTAGAGAACTCCGGAACGGGCTGCAGTCATATTATTTAACTGCTCCTTTTGCAGGGTATTAACAAACTGGCTCTTTCCGAAATAATATGGTGCGGAGCCGGTATGAAGGGCATAGCCAAACATATTAGAAAACAGCGCTGCATTGTTCAGTTCAATGGCTGAACCAGTTGTATTCAGGGTATATTCCGAATAGAAGTTTGTGTTTCGCATCAGTTTGTTCTGGTAGCCGGAGCCGTTTTCCTGCGCCCAGGCGATGGCATAACCGGGGGTGCCTTCAAGAC
>JADLAF010000248.1 GCA_020848375.1 Ignavibacteriaceae bacterium | reverse complement strand
GAAGCAGCAACAGCAGAGCAGATTTGTTTTTCATGACAGAGCAGTGCGTTTGTGGTAAAAATAAAAAAATCAATTGCCCAAAATACCAAAAACCCTCCGCCTCATCAGGCAAAAAATGAGGAACGGTAGTTAGGATTTAACCAGGCGGGCTTTATATTAATGATATAAAATTGCGATTTTAATTTTATCGGATTAAAATAATTGATGATGTGAACTCTCTAAACACCAGTGTCCCAAGAGTCCCCATTGTCCCCAAACGGCAAAACTATGGAAGAAAAGAGCCAAAAAGCAGAAGGATTTATACCAGACCATGGAGGTTATCGCAAACTGATAACCTACCAAAAGGCAGAAATTATCTTTGATGGTACAGTTTACTTTACTAAAAGATTTTTGAATAAATACGATCGTACAGTGGACCAAATGGTTCAGGCAGCCCGAAGTGGTAAGCAAAATATCGTTGAAGCCAGTATGGCATCGGCTGCCTCAAAGCAAACGGAAATAATGCTCACCAATGTAGCCAGAGCGAGTCTCGAAGAATTATTGGTTGATTATAAAGACTTTCTCAGAACTAAAAATTATACTCAGTGGGATAAAAATCACATCCTTTATAAGCGCTTCAGTGAAATTAACCGGACACCTAACGCAACCTATGAAACATATCGCAGGGCAATTGAAAATGAAGACCCTGAAATTTGTGTTAATTCAATGATCTGCTTAAGAAACATTGTAAGTTTTTTGCTTCACCGGCAGATTAAATCACTTGAAAAAGCTTTTATCGAGCAAGGCGGTATGAGAGAAAGAATGACAAAGGCGAGAATTGATTACCGCAATAAGAGAGAATAAAACTAACGGGGGACAATGGGGACACTGGTGACAATGGACATTGTCGCAGACTATCTATTGAATTTCCCAGTGTCCCCAGTGTCCCCAGTAACTAAACCCCCATTACCACCATGCTCAAAACAGGCACCTGCAGTTGGAAATATGACTCCTGGACCGGTCTGGTTTACACCCCCGGCGTAAAAAACTTCCTCAAAGAGTATTCGCAGAAATACCCCACCGTGGAAATTGATCAGTGGTTCTGGTCGCTCCACGGGCCGGAATCGGTTTCCCTCCCGAGAGAAAAAGATGTCCTAAGCTATGCGGAATCGGTTCCGGAAGACTTCCGCTTTACTATAAAGATTCCGAACAGCATTACCCTTACCCACTTTTACTCAAGAGGAAAAGCTCTTCTGGTGGAAAATCCTCATTTCCTTTCTCCGGAGCTGATGCAGTCCTTCCTAAAATCCCTTGAGCCAATGAAGGAAAAACTCGGTCCGCTGATGTTTCAGTTTGAGTACCTTAATAAGCAGAAGATGCCCTCGCAGGCGGAATTTCAGGAGCGGTTTGGTGCTTTCATTGAAACCATTCCGGTAGGATACGAGTATGCTGTTGAAATCCGCAATCCGAATTACCTAAACAAATCATTTTTTGAATTTCTCTCAAATCTGGATTTGATTCCGGTAATGCTTCATGGTTATTATATGCCTCCGGTTTATGAAACTCTTGCAAAACCCTTTGTTCACAGCATCAAGAAAATGGTTATCCGGCTTCACGGCCCTGACCGGGACGGGATTGAAGAACTCACCGGTAAGAAGTGGAATCAGATCGTTCTGCCAAATAATGATGACTTGCTCAAGGTGGTTAATGCTCTTAAAGTGCTGCTTTCCCGCGAGACGGAAATTTATCTGAATGTAAACAACCATTATGAAGGTTCAGCACCCCTGACCATTGAGCGGATAGAGGAGTTAATGAAAAATAAAAAATGAAAAATGAAAAATGTTTGGTTGCTGAAAGTCATGGTCAGATTCAGGGTTTATTGTGTTGGATTAAGGGGAGGCTGGCTGAGATAGTTTCCTTGAAAGAAGGATACTTTTGGTCAATAGCTTCCTTGAAAAAAGGAAGCTTTCACCCAATTGTTTCCTTTTCAGAAGGAAACTGGCTTATTGTTAAAGTCAAAATCTTCCCTGTTGACAGGAAAACCTGTCTACCATGCGATTTTACTGCTCTGACCTCCTTCATTTCACCATTCATATTTCACCATTCACTCTTCAGGTTCTTAGTTCCTTAACTTTACCGGCTGTTTGCCTAAGTTACTTAGGTTCAAGGACTTATACGTGTCATTCAATCGTTTCTCCTTAACCGGTAAAGTAAAATTTTTGATGAGATTTCACCGGAAATAACTATCTTGTGAGGATTTTTATTAAAAATATTTCGATGGTAGTGAGAATGTCAGGTTATCTTGGCTAATCGGTTCTTGGTTCTGTTAGTGCTAACTTCCGGAATCCTCTTTTCGCAGGATTTCAGGTTTGTGGAGGAGGCTGCCGGTGCTTATTTCAGCACGGGCGGCATGGAAATTATTGCCTCCGCTGACAGAATTACTATCAATCACCCATCCTCAGGAAAAGTTACCCAGGCGATCAGAGGGGTTAAAAAATTCATACAATCCCCATCAGGTACTTTCACATTAGTTCTCAGTTTTGATTTTCAGCCAGGCAAGTCAGACTATCCGGTTTATCTTTATCTGGTCAGCCGCTCCTCAGGTCTTATCTACACAAAAACCGTTACTGCTCCTTTTGATCTCCCGCATCCGCTTTTTGCCGTTGATGACAGTGGCGTGATATATTCCTTTGAACCTCTTCGTATGACACTGAGCGCTGATCTGCTCGGGAACAACTCGGAAGTTTTGATTGTTGAGGATGCAGAGTTTCAGATGGAAAGAACATTTTTTCTTAAGGCCGGAAGCACATCTGTTACCGGCGCTACTAACCTCCTCGGACGCGATGATGCAGGTCAAAACATTCATCTTTTTACCTATAGCTACGCTGACGGTAATCTGAATTCATTCCGCCTGAAGGGTTCAACGATCTCAAGTTTGGATATTGCGGGCGATCAGGTACTTCTGACTGTAAATAGAGAGTCAGAAGCAGGTGTCTTTCCGGAAAGCCGCCTTCTGAACAGCACGTTTACTGAAAGTACTCAGCTTGCAGAACCGGCTATATATATATTATCACCTGAGCGTTTTATCACCCGTCAGGGGCTCATAACTGGCAAAGACGGTGCAATTACATCATCACCGGCTCTTAACCAAGTAAAGGCAGTAACCGGAGTCTATACTCTCACCGGAGAGAAGAAACTCCTGTCAGTGGTTACTGATCAGGGAAACGAATTTTTTATTTACCATTCAGCTTCCGGTGATATACGGCGTGCTGAGGGTATAACAGCGGGAAAAACTTCCCGTTTGGAACTATTCATCAGCGGCGGAAAGCTTTTTGCCGTTGAAGATTATGCTAAAACTACAATCTACCAAATTAATTGACTATAGTCGAGCCGGAGGAATCATGCTGAAAAGATTACGGTATATAATACCGTTATTTTTTCTGGTAGCTCTTCTGACTGCTGACCTCACTGCCCAATCAGGCAAGGTCTCAGGAAGAGTAACCGATAAAGTAACAAACGAAGCATTGCCGTTTGTCAATGTCATTATTGTCGGCACCACACAGGGTGCTGCAACAGATCTGGATGGTTACTACAACATCCTGAACGTTGCACCAGGAACTTACACCATAAAAGCGTCTGCAATCGGATATAACCCTTCAAGTGTTTCAGAGGTGCGAGTATCTATAGA
This sequence comes from Ignavibacteriaceae bacterium, assembly GCA_020848375.1. Lineage (GTDB taxonomy): Bacteria > Bacteroidota > Ignavibacteria > Ignavibacteriales > Ignavibacteriaceae > H2-BAC3. Next base: position 2,396 of record JADLAF010000248.1, on the reverse strand, counting down.
CCTGACTTCCAGGATTGATTTTGTTCTTAGCGAGACATCACTAACTCTTAAAGAGGAAGTTATTGTTGTCGCAACAAAGCCGCTGGTAACCAAGGACTTAACCTCTTCAACGGCAATTGTCGGGGCAGATGACATTGCAGCGCTGCCGGTTACGGAGTTTCAGGAGGTGCTGGGTCTTAAAGCAGGCGTAGTTGGTAACTCAGTCCGCGGTGGCAGAAGCGGTGAAGTGGTTTATGCGATTGACGGCGTGCCTGTAACAGACGTCTATGACGGCGGAACAGTTGTGGATGTAAATGCAAACTCCATTCAGGAGCTACAGTTTGTTTCCGGTGCATTTAATGCTGAATACGGCAAAGCACTTTCCGGCTATGTAAATATTGCTACCAAAGATGGAAAAAATACCTTTGAAGGAAATTTCACCACCTACTTCGGTGACTACTACAGCAACAGAACGGATATCTTCCGCGCAGTTGATGATTTTGATCCTCTCTCGATTCATAATTTTGAAGGTTCATTAAGCGGTCCTATTATTCCAAACAGTCTTTATTTTTACGGAAATTTCAGATATGTTTATTTTGGCGGATGGCTGAACGGCAAAAGAGTATATAATCCATGGGACATTACAAAAAATCTCGGTGCCTCAGTTCCGCTTGAAAGCAGATATGATATACAGAAGACCGGTGATGGTGAAATCGTCCCAATGAACTGGAATGAAAAAGTCTATGGACAAGGTAAGCTTACCTACCGTGTGCTCCCTGAAATCAAGCTTACCTATAACTATATACTTGATGATGTTGAGTATAGAGATTACGATCACAGCTTTGCCTATAATCCTGATGGTGATTTCAAGAAATTCAGAACCGGACATACCAATATCCTCGGTATGACCCACACACTCGGCTCAAGTACCTTCTATCAGCTTAACCTGAGCTATTTCTTTAAGAGATATCGCCAGTTTGTATATGAGAACTATAAGGACCCTAAATATACACACAATGAGCTGCTCGGCCAGTCACCGGCAGACGTTCCAAGTTTCAGAACCGGCGGAACACAGTCCTCTCACTTTAAGAGAACAACCGGCACTTACGGCGTAAAGTTTGATATAACCAGTCAGCTTACCCAGAGTCATCAGGTAAAGGGCGGTGTTGAATTCAATCGCCACAATCTCAGTTTTGATAATGTTAACCTGATTCAGCCGGACGGTATTGGCTCACCAAAAGATACCCGTAATCCGTATGTTACACTTCGCATTCCTGAGATAAACAATCCTGCTGAAAACCTGGCAATTGATATATATACTAAAAATCCTGTCGAGTTTTCTGCATATATACAGGATAAAATTGAACTAAGCGAGCTGATCATCAATATCGGTCTCCGTTATGATATGTTTATGCCTGACGGCAAACTGCTTGTGGATCCGACTGACCCGAATATATATAACCCGCTTAATCCGGCAAACATTGCAAAGACGCTTGCAGAAAGAAAAACCTACTGGTACAAAGACGCGACTACAAAGAGCCAGCTCAGCCCGCGCCTCGGTGTTGCATTCCCGATAACCGACAGGGGTGTTATTCACTTTTCGTATGGTTACTTCTTCCAGATTCCGCCGTTTGACCTGCTTTACAGCAATCCGGAATTTAAGTTCGGACAGGGCACTGGTAACCTCGGTATAGCCGGCAACTCAGACCTCAGACCTCAGGGCACTATCAGCGGCGAAGTAGGTGTGCAGCAGGCAATTACTGATGATATATCAATTGACCTTACCGCATACTTCCGTGATATACGCGATCTGGCGGGAACCCGCGCTGACGAAATAACTTTGTTCGGCGGCTCCGGAAGATACAGCCAGTTTGTGAACTCAGACTTTGGTTTTGTAAAAGGAATAGTTTTCACCATGACCAAACGTTTCTCTGACGGATGGTCAGCAACTCTTGATTACACTCTTCAGTCAGCGAAGGGCAACGCATCAGACCCCGCTGCTACAAGGAATGCACTCGTGGGCGGAGCGCTTCCTGAAATTCAGCTTACCCGTCTGAATCAGGACCAGACCCATACAATTAACGTTACGTTTGCTTATGCAGCAGAACAATGGGGGGTGAGCATGATTGGCAGTTACGGCAGCGGTTTCCCTTATACGCCGAATCAGTCTATCAATCTCTCAACCCTGCTTACCAACAGCGAAACAAAGCCGACTTACTTTAATGCTGATTTCCGTGCATACTATGATTTTAAAATTATGGATACCTATAAAATCAGCTTCTTCACAAGGATATATAATCTCTTTGATATCCGCAATGAAGTTAATGTATATGGCGACAGCGGAACCGCTGACTTTACCGTTGAAGAGTTCCTCAGACGCCAGCAGAATCTGCCTGCCATTGTGAACACTCTGGATG
>JADLAF010000247.1 GCA_020848375.1 Ignavibacteriaceae bacterium | reverse complement strand
ATCTTGAATTCCTCGGACTGAAGCTCGATCCGGCTAAAAATGAAAATAAGGAAATTGATCTTTCTGCTGAGGGGTCAAAAGCCAAAATCCTCAGAATACCCACAAATGAGGAACTGGTAATTGCACTAGATACGGCTGATATCGTTTCAAAAATGAAAGCCCAATAATCACTTTATGACCGTTAAAAGCCGCGGGAGTGCAAACTTCCGCGGCTTTTGTATATATACTCCCCCGGTTCATCCCGCCCGTTCAGTCCCCTTGTAACTTTTTTCTGATACTGTTTTTTTACCTGAAGATTTTCCCCTAATTTTGGTACTTCTGTTTCCGGCTCTACGAGCAGGAGCAATGTCTGTTTCCTTATCAGTTCACAAAAAGGATTCCTCATGGAATATATTGAAAGCATCCTGAATGAAATTAACGCCGTTGTATGGGGAGTCCCCATGCTAGTGCTGCTCTTTGGCACTCATGTGTTTCTCACCTTCCGTCTCAAACTGATTCAGCGGTATATATGGACCGGCATTAAGATTTCTGTCAGCCGGTCTAAAGAAGGCAGCGGCGATGTTTCGCAGTTCGGTGCGCTTACCACTGCGCTGGCTGCAACAATTGGCACAGGAAATATCGTTGGTGTTTCAACCGCAATTGCTGCGGGCGGACCCGGTGCTGTCTTCTGGATGTGGCTGACAGGTGTTTTTGGTATTGCAACAAAGTATTCAGAAGCACTTCTGGCTGTTAAATACCGCACCATAAAAGAGGATGGCTCGTATGCCGGAGGACCGATGTATGTCCTTGAAAAAGGGTTAAATATGAAATGGCTTGGAATTGTATTTGCCGCACTTACTGCAGTAACAGCTTTTGGTATTGGTAATATGGTGCAGGCGAATTCGATCTCACAATTAGCGTTGACATCTTTTGAAATACCAACTTATGTAACTGGTATTTTTCTGGCTGTGTTAACCGGATTTGTGATTATTGGCGGTATTAAATCAATAGCCAAATGGTGCGAAAAGTTAGTTCCTTTCATGGCTGTTTTTTACGTCATTGGATGCTTTATTCTCTTAGCAATGAACTTTCAGGAAATTCCCCATGCATTCGGACTGATATTTGAAGGTGCCTTCAGCGGAACAGCAATTACCGGAGGTTTTATGGGGGCGACAATGAAGGAAGCAATTAAGATGGGAGTTTCACGCGGACTTTTCTCTAATGAGTCCGGACTCGGAAGCGCCCCCATTGTTGCTGCTGCTGCCCAAACAAAAAACCCCGTTCGTCAGGCACTAGTTTCCTCAACCGGTACCTTCTGGGATACTGTAGTTATATGTTTAATAACCGGAGTGGTTATTGTAAACTCTGGTGAGTGGCAAACAGGGCTTCGCGGGGCTGAACTCACTCATGCTGCTTTTGAAGAAATGCCTGTAATTGGTTCGATAATACTTACAGTCGGATTGCTCACTTTTGTATTCTCAACTATTATTGGCTGGTCCTATTACGGAGAAAAAGCGATCGAATACCTCGCCGGCAAAAAAGCAATTAAACCTTACCGGATTCTCTGGGTCATCTTTGTGCTTATCGGCTCACTGCTTTCACTGCCTGTGGTTTGGACTTTTGCTGATATCACCAACGCACTGATGGCTATACCAAACCTTACGGCACTGCTTCTGCTCTCCGGAGTTCTGGTAGCAGAGACAAAGAAATATCTCTGGGAAGGAAAAATTGATGATATTTGATAAATCAGTTATATATAAAGCTAAAAGGGCTGCTTATTTAATTATGAATGAAAAATTAATAATGGTTTAAAATCGGTGTACCATTAGCGTGTCGAAGGAAACATTTCCCGCAGATACCGCAAATCTTCGCGGAATTTACCGATACTGTTTCATTGATATAGTTAATTGATCATTGATTTTCTGCGTTAATCTGCGAAATCTGCGGGGAACTTTTTCTCCCGCAGATACCGCAAATCTTCGCGGAATTTGTTGAAGATACTTTTATTTACCCCCTTCCAAATTTTTGAAACCCACCCTCCCTCACCATCCGACCCCAATTCATACTTCATCCTTCAAAATTCATAATTCTCAGCCCCCTTTTTCTTAAATTTGCACAATCATTTTTAGAAGTTTATGTCTGCTGAAGTATTTCTCCTTTCATTTATCCCTTTGTTCGTGGCTGTTGATATCATTGGCACGGTCCCCATCTATCTGGGGATAACTAGTGACCTGAGCCATCAGGACAAAGTGAAACTGATCATCCAATCAGTAAGCACCGCATTTATCATCGGGATTCTCTTTCTGGTTGCCGGAAAAATCGTCCTTAGCTTTATGGGTATCACCATTGATGACTTCCGCATAGCCGGGGGTATCATCCTGCTGATCCTTGCGGTTAATGACATCATGTTTTCTAACGAGTCCCGCCGTAAACCCGGAGCAAAGGTCGGAATTGTTCCGCTCGGCATCCCCCTTATCATCGGTCCGGCAGCCCTGACCACGATCATGATTCTGGTTGATAACTACGGCTTCATCCCGACAATAGTATCAATGCTTCTGAATTTTCTCATCGTTTTTCTTGTCCTCCGTTACTCAAGTGTTATCATAAAGATTGCAGGAGAAGAAGGCACCAAAGCATTTGCAAAAATCGCCTCGGTTTTTCTAGCAGCAATTGCAGTTATGATGATTCGGGTAGGAGTTTCAAACATCATCGCACGAGGAGGTGCGTAAAATGGATTTACAATTAAAAAATAAAACTGTATTAGTAACAGCCGGCTCAAAAGGTATAGGTAAAGCTGTTGCTCTTGCACTTGCAGCAGAAGGATGTCGCCTTGCAGTAACTTCATCAAGTAAAGAAAATCTGAAAAAGTTTTCGGAAGAGTGTAAAGCTAAAACAGGTCAGACGCCATATATGGCTGTAATGGATTTGAACAATCCTTCAGAAGCGGCTGAGGTTACTCAAAAAATTGTGAAAGAATTTGGTTCTATAGAAATACTTGTTAATAACTGTGGCGGACCTCAGGCGGGCCGCTTTCTTGAGCTGACTGATAAGCAGTGGGAGTCAGGGGTAAATCAGATTCTCATCAGCGTGATTGCAATTCTGCGCCTGCTTATTCCCCCGATGCGTGAGAAAAAGTGGGGTAGAATTATTAACATCACTTCAGTATCAGTCCGTCAGCCGATTGATAATCTCGTTATATCAAACGCAGTAAGAGCGGGGCTCACCGGTCTGGCTAAGTCACTCAGCAATGAGTACGCTGCTGACGGCCTTACCATTAATAATATAGCACCGGGATATACACTGACAGAGCGTATTAAAGATCTTTCGCAAAGCAAAGCAACCCTCACCGGAAACTCCCCCGATGATATCATCCGCGAAATGACACAAAACATTCCGGCCGGGCGCATGGCACACCCGGAAGAGCCGGCTGCTCTCGCCTGTTTCCTGGCTTCACCGCTTGCAGGATATATCAACGGCAATACAATTCAGATTGACGGCGGATATACAAAATCGCTGCTCTGATACTTCCGAAAGACTGTAAGTGATTTACTCCTGTGAAATAGTCCTCACTCCGGATAAAGCCGGTGAAAAGGAGGAGTTATATATACAGGCAGCCCGCAAACTAAAGCTCGGCCGTGAAGAAATCACCGCCGTGGTTCCTGAGCGCCGATCAATAGACGGCCGAAGCCGTGACCCGGTTTTCCGGATGCAGGTAAGCGTCTATACAAATGAACTTCCCTCGGGTAACACGTATATATTCAACTTCCGCCCCGCTGATGCATCAAAACGTGTAGCCATCATTGGATCCGGACCTGCCGGGCTGTTCGCGGCGATAAAGCTGATAGAACATGGCATAACCCCTGTGATCTTTGAACGGGGGAAAAATGTGCGTGACCGGAGAAAAGACCTCCGGGCAATACAACAATTTAACACCGTCAATCCGGATTCAAACTACTGCTTTGGTGAGGGAGGTGCCGGAACTTACAGTGACGGTAAACTTTACACCCGCTCAACCAAACGTGGTGATATAAAAAGAACTCTGTCTCTCTTAGTTCATCATGGCGCTCATCCTGATATTTTGATTGATTCTCATCCTCACATCGGCTCAAACAAACTCCCCAAAGTGGTTGAAGCACTCCGCAATACTATACAAAACTGCGGCGGAGAGATTCATTTTGACTCCCGCGTCACCGATATATATACTGACAAAAACCGGATAACAGGATTGCAGATAAACGGCAGTAAGGATTTTACTTTCAATCAAATAATCCTTGCAACGGGTCATTCCGCACGTGATGTTTTCCGTATGCTTGAGCGCAGGAGTATCGCTATGGAAAGCAAACCCTTTGCAGTTGGTGTTCGTATTGAACATCCGCAGGAGTTAATTAACCGGAAACAGTATCACAATTCAAAATTTATTCCTCTGCTTCCTGCAGCATCCTACTCCATCACCTGTCAGGTTGGCGGCAAGGGAGCATTTTCTTTCTGCATGTGCCCGGGCGGAATCATCGTTCCGGCGGCAACCAGTCCGGGGGAAATTGTTGTAAACGGAATGTCAATGTCACGGCGGGACTCAAAATTTGCCAACTCAGGATTTGTTGTCACCGTAGATCATCAGGATTTTGAACGTCATGGCTTCGGTGGGGTTTTCGCCGGCATAGACTACCAGCAGATGATTGAACAAAAGGCCTTTTCCGCTACCGGCTCGCAGCAGGCCCCCGCTCAGAGAGTTACTGATTTTTTGGCTGACCAGGTCTCCAGTTCTCTTCCGTCAGCTTCTTACATCCCCGGATTCATGTCGGTTCCCCTGGCTGAACTTTTTCCTGCCAGTCTGACCTCTGACCTGAAGGTCGCATTAAAAATGGCAAACCAAAAGCTAAGGGGATTTACCAGTGAGGAGGCGGTTATTTGCGCACCTGAGTCTCGAACTTCCTCACCCGTCACGGTCCTGAGGAACAGGGAAACTCTTGAAAGCACATCGCATCAGGGGCTTTTCCCCGCTGGGGAGGGTTGCGGTTACGCCGGAGGGATAATTTCCGCCGCGATTGACGGCGAAAGATGTGCTGCATCACTTATTCAAAAATATTTTCTGTAACAACCTCTTAGCATTTTCTTTTTCCGTATTTTCTCACTGGACGTAAAGTTTTACATTGAACAGGAGTACAACTCATGGAACCGTTCAGAAGACAAGAACATTTGGAAAGCAGTCGGTTAACTGTAGCCGGCGCCACCGTTGAGATTAATAATCTGCTTGCAGCCATTCCTTCTCTTTTCCAGCTAAGCCAGGTTGATATCGAGGCAATAACCAACCGCTGCCTCCCGGATGTTTCGCAAATTCAGATATATGACAAACTTGCCGGTTTTTACCGAATATATCTTGAGTACTGTTTAGTTGATAAAAAACTCACGCAGGATGAAATAAAAAGTCTTCAGCACCTCAAAAGAGTATTTCTCCTTTCTGACAAAACCGTAAAATCGATCACCTCAGAATTAATATCCCAAATTTATATGGCTGAACTTCAGACCGTTCTGGAGGATGGTGTAATTACATCTGAAGAAGCTTCGTTTCTGATGAAACTCAGACGCGATCTGGTCCTCGACAATGAATCCGCCGAAAAACTTTACGAAACTGCCACGCGCGATTTCCTGAATAAAAAGATTGCAGAAGCCCTGGAGGATGAACGGCTGACCGAGGAGGAGGAAGCTGAGCTCACCCGCATTGCCGAAAGTCTGAATATTGATATCTACCATGACAAAAGAACCCGCGAGCTGCTTGAACGATACCGCATTTACTGGCTTATTGAAAACGGACAGCTTCCTGTAGTCCTGGGGCAGATACCCTTCAACCCGGACGAAGAATGTCATTACATGATCAATGATGTACTCTGGTATGAAGAGGAAGAAAAGAAGGATGAAAGTGAGACTATGAACCGCTTTACCATGAGAAGGCGGCTGAACAAACTTCTTGAGTCAAGCGTACGTAAAACCGGACTAAGTGATGTCCGTATCGGTAATTTTCTTCTGATCGAGAAGGGCACCATCTATTTTTCCAACAGTAAAATATATTTTCAGGGAGAACATAACGGTATGTTTATCGAATATGAAAACATCTCCGGATTTGAAGTTTACGAAAACGGCATCAAAATCCTTCTCGGCAGCGGTGCTAAACACCTCCTGCAGTTTAACGATAAAATTGATATCGTCTGCCTTCTGATTAACAGGCTGATGTATAGTTGAGAATTGAGAATTTTCAAACCGACCCCAGCAGGGTCGTGAATTGGTAGCAAATCAGGAATAAAGTCGTTCCCGACCAAAAAGGGGTTGCAGATCGTTGAAATTCAATTTCAATCAATGAACAGAATCCACAACGTTACCTTTCACCACTCCCCATACTGAGGTGCATAGGGTTCGATTATCTGATCTGATAATTTTGATCGCTTAAAGTTGTTTTTGAGCACCGCTTCATAATACCGTTTGGTTACCGCTGCTGTTTCGGTATCGGGATAATTCCGGATAGTGTTTTCGAAACTCAGTTTTGCTTCATCAGTTAGAATTCCTGTTTCATTATCAAAAACCGGAGAGTTGTCAATCCCCCCCAGATAAAAATAGAGCAGTGTTTTATAGCTCTGTTCCATTTGCTCTGCGTATATAGTCTCCGGATATTTCACGGTATATAATTCACGCGCAACCACTTTCGCGGCAACCTCATCCGGAGGTATGGTGAATGCCGCATCATACATTAATTCCTCTGTTTCAAGTATAATATACGTGCGGTATTCTTCTGACAGATACTTTCCCCAAATCTCAAGCAAATAATTAAAGTTGAGTTCTATGTAACTCAAACCCTCCTCAAACGTAATGGTAAAAATCCTTGGTAAATACTTTTTCATTTCTTCCTCATTTCCGAGCAGTTCATAAAGTTCCAGATCTTCCAAATCAAGAGTGCCGGAGTTGAAGAATTCATCAAATAACTTATCCGCTTTCTGGGGTTGCGAGCCGATAATTTTCAGCCCTGTGGCAGCAAACATTTCTTCTACTGGCTTTAGAGATTGCAGCAATTCCTTCACCGCCGGGGACTGCGGCAGACAAATGGGTGCAAACAGAAAAAATGCAATAGAAAACAGAAAGCGGGAGAAGGGGTGTTTCATCAGGAAAATTGGCGGAAAAGTTATCAATTTTTGTAAACAGAAATATGTAAAAATGGCGATTTCTATTAGAAAAATAGGGAAAATTGCTGATTTTGGTGTTTTATAATCTGGTGAGTCTCAAGATGAGCGAACTGACACAATTCGGTTGATCAGCCAGTTTTATCGGACCGTGCATTATTCGGAATTTAGTTTATTTTTTTCTATTTTTGTAAAGTATTACTTTACATTTATTGATATTTTTAAACTATAAGGTGCTTTAAGATGACCAAACTCCGGAGATTACTCTCAAACTGGCCCAGGGGTACGCTCCGTCTCACCAAGGAACTTGAAAGGAGCGGAATAGGCAGACAACTTCTGGCTTCCTACAAGGAATCCGGCTGGGTCGAGTCATTTGATCATGGGGTTTACAAACACGCAAAAGACAAAGTGGACTGGCTGGGTGCCGTGTATGCATTACAGCAAGTTAAAGGGAGTACTCTTCACCCGGGAGGTAAAACTGCTTTAGCATTAAAGGGGTACAGCCACTATATAGGCATGGGGAATGAAACCCGCTTCCTCTACATGCATCACTTAGATGGCAATTATCGCTGGCTTAGCAAGTTTGAGACTGTTGAAAGAGTTCAAACCAATGTTTTTAACTACCATAAAACTGAGTATTTTTCCCGCTATTCAACGGGTACTTTCGATATTTATGTGTCAGTACCAGAGCTCGCTGTTTTGGAAATGCTATATCTCACACCAAATAAACAGTCTTTTGACGAAGCCGGCAAAATCATCGAGCTTCTTTATTCGCTAAGACCGGAACTTCTGCAGCGCCTGCTTCAGGAATGCCGGTCGGTAAAAGTTGTACGCCTTCTTCTTTTCTTTGCAGATTATTATGATCATCCATGGTTAAAGGAGCTGGATCAGTCCAAATTGAATTTAGGAAGTGGTAACCGAGTAATAGTACAGGATGGCATATTTTCACCCAAATACCAAATAACAGTACCAAGAGATTATGGATACGATACAGTATAAAAATCAGGCAGCGTTACTCCTCAAACTATTACCCCTGGTTATGACTGAAGAAGTGTTTTCCCTAAAAGGGGGAACAGCAATAAACTTTTTTGTAAGGGACTATCCGCGATTATCGATTGATATTGATTTGACTTATCTGCCGATTGAAGAGAGAACAAAGTCACTTTTTGATATAAATGAAAAACTTAAATCCATACAACTGCGAATTAAAGAGAAGTTTCCCTCTTATGTTATAACAGAAAGATCTGATAAAATTTCAAAATTACTCACAGGATGCACTGTTTATGGAAATGATGTATTCATAAAGCTTGAAGTAAACACTACCATAAGGGGGACAGTATTACCGGTTGTTACAAGAAAAGTTGTTAAAAAAGCAGCAGAAGAATTTGAGGTTTCCTTTTCCGTTTCAACATTGTCATTTGAAGACCTGTACGGAGGAAAAATCTGCGCTGCACTTGACAGACAGCATCCGCGTGATCTTTTTGATATCAAAATGTTGCTCGAAAACGAGGGGTTGACTGACGAATTACGAAAGGTATTTCTTGTCTACCTTATCAGCAGTCCAAGACCCATCTCCGAATTGTTAAATCCTAACGAATTGACTATTTCAACCGAGTGGATAAATGAATTTAAAGGAATGACAAGAATTGGCGTGACACTTGAAGAATTATATCACACCAGAACGAAATTGTTTCATTTGGTAAGAGAATCACTTACTCAAAATGAAAAGCTTTTTCTTCTTTCTTT
>JADLAF010000246.1 GCA_020848375.1 Ignavibacteriaceae bacterium | reverse complement strand
TGTGTGTAATTTCCTGACGCGATGGATATATTAGCTGTTTCCGTAAATCATAAAACTGCTCCGGTTGAGTTGCGCGAGTCGCTGCATCTTTCACCGGAGGAGATAAAGGTCTATCTGGATGACCTGAAGGGTAAGTATTTTTCGGAGGGTTTTATTATATCCACCTGCAACCGCACGGAGATATACGGCATTCCTTCAGCATCCGGCATCAATTATATAGATCTCGAAAAATTTCTGATTGACCGCAAACCGGTCGGGGGAATTACTGATGATAATTTTCAGAAGTTCTTTAGCTGCTCTGCTCTTAATCATCTCTTCCGTGTTGCATCCGGCATTGACTCACTCATGGTGGGTGACAATCAGATACTCGGTCAGGTAAAGGAATCTTTCCAGATAGCAGAGGAAAAAAACTTTGCCGGATTCCTGATGAAACGCGTGTTTGACTCAGCAGCCCGCGTGGGAAAAAGAGTTAAAACCGAGACAACAATCAGCGACGGTGCTATTACCGTAAGTTATGCCGCTATTCAGCTTATTGAAAAAATATTTTCAAACCTGAATAAAAAGTCTGCACTGGTAATCGGAACAGGTGAAACAGGCGAGCTTGCCGCAAAACATCTGCGCGACAAAGGCATAGGCCGGTTAGTCCTGACCAACCGCACACAAAGCAAAGCGGAATCGGTCGCAGAAAAACTTTCCGCGCGAGTTGTGCCGTTTGATAAGTTCCGCTCCAATCTTCACGAATATGACATCATTGTTTCGGCAACCTCCGCGCCTGAAATTATAATCACTCAGGATGATGTTAAAACAATGATGAAAAATCGCGGGCAAACTGCCTCTGTCTTTATGGATATTGCCGTCCCGCGTGATATATCTCCGGAGATCAAAAAGATTGACAATGTTTTTTATTACGATATAGATTCGCTCAACATCATAGTTGATCAGAATCTTAAAAAACGCCGGGATGAAATTCCCAAGGTGCAGAATATCATCACCGAAGAGCTTGTTGCCTTTTACAACTGGTATAACGCGCTTGAAATCGCCCCTACGATTAAGTCTCTGCGCGATCATTTTGAGGAAATTCGTGCTGAGGAGGTCCGCAGCCAGATTAATAAGTTTACTGACGCCGACCGGGAAAAGCTTGAGATTATCACCAGGCGTATTGTAAACAAGCTTTTGCATCATCCGACCGTAGAACTGCGGAAGGTGGCAGAACAGGGGCTGCAGTCCCCCGAAGCAATGGCGAAGATCGCTGTGCTGCGCGAACTTTTTGGTATTCATAGCGGCGAAAACCGGAGCGAATAGGACCGGGTGTATATATATAGAGAATAAATGAGGTGTTCACTTGTCTAAACGAATTGTGATAATCGGCGGAGGAATCTCCGGACTTTCCATCGCCTACTGGCTTTACAAAGCCAACGCAGATGTTTACGTTCTTGAAAAAGGACCGGAGGCCGGCGGTTCGATGGAAAGCCATGTTGAAACCGGTTTTCTTTTTGACCGCGGACCTAACAGCGGGCTGGAGACAACACCGCTACTGCAGGAAATGGTGACCGGGCTTGAGCTGATGGAAGAATTTGTTTACGCAAGCACAACCGGAAACAAGCGGTATATATTGCGGAACGGCACACTTCATCCGCTGCCGATGTCACCAGGACTTTTTCTGAAAAGCAAACTCTTTTCTACAAAGGCAAAACTCCGCCTGATGGCCGAACCCTTTGTGGGGAGATCAAAAGACGGATATTACCAGAGTGTCGCGCAGTTTGTTGAACGCCGACTGGGGAGGGAGTTCCTTGACTATGCAATCAATCCTTTTGTTTCAGGTGTTTACGCCGGCCGCCCTGAAGACCTTTCTGTTAAATCTTCTTTCCCAAAACTCTATGAACTTGAAGAAGAGTACGGCGGACTGATTCTTGGCACCATACGCTCAATCCGAAAAAGAAAAAAACGTGCTGAAAAATCAAAGCAGTCAGCTAAAATGTTTTCGTTTAAAAGCGGTATGCAGACTCTCCCCCGCACGATTGCCGCAAAACTAAAAGACCGCTTTATTCCTCTGGCGGATGTTCAGGAAATTAACAAGGCGAATAACAAATATATCCTCTCTTATAATAATGCCGGTGCGGTTAAACATTTTGAAGCTGACATCATCATTAACACCGCCCCCGCTTTTGTTGCTTCACCGTTATTCAGAAAATTTGATGCAACACTCTCTAATCATCTTGATGCAGTATATTACCCACCCGTTCTGGTAATATACGCCGCGTTTGAAAAATCGACTATTAAACAGGAACTTGACGGATTCGGATTCCTGATTCCGGAGAAAGAGAAACGCGGTTTCCTCGGAGCAATCTGGAGCAGTGTGCTCTTCCCCGGCAGGACAACAGATACCACTGCGTCATTCACCCTGTTTGCCGGCGGCGCGCGAAACTCTCAGATCGTTAACGAAGACAGGGAAAAAGCCATAAACACGGCTCTGCGTGAGTTCCGCGTAATAATGGGTATTGATGAGCTGACTGATCCGGTATATCTTTCACACCGTTTCTGGTCTAAGGCAATTCCGCAATACACCATAGGATATATAGAGCATGAGCGCTACTTTGATGAATTTGAAAAACGCTTTCCTGAAATCATTCTTGCCGGAAACTACCGGGGCGGTATCTCAGTAGGAGACTGCATAAAGAATTCAAAATTAACCGCCGAAAAGGCACTTTCACGTTTAAAATAATAATAGAAATAGCTATGTCAACTCAACTTCCCATCAAACGGTACCGCCGTCTTCGTTACAATCCTCTTGTAAGGGATCTGGTGCGAGAGACGGTTTTAACAAAAAATGATTTTATTTATCCGCTTTTTGTTGTTCCCGGAGAAAAAGTAAAGAACCCTGTAAAATCAATGCCCGGTGTCTATCAGCTTTCTATTGATATGCTGGTAAAGGAGTGCGCAGAAGTTGCTTCACTCGGATTGAAAGCAGTTATCCTTTTCGGAATACCCGAACACAAGGATGAGGTCGGTTCTGGCGCTTACGATGAAAACGGTATTATTCAGCGTTCAATAAGAGCGATTAAGAAGGAAGTCCCCTATCTTCTTGTTATCACCGATGTCTGCTTGTGCGAATATACATCACACGGACACTGCGGCGTGCTTGATGGAGAAGAAATTGTGAATGATGCAACGGTGAGTTTACTGGCTAAAGAGGCACTCTCTCACGCTGATGCCGGCGCTGATATGATTGCTCCATCAGATATGATGGACGGTCGTATATACGCCATCCGTAAAGCACTCGACTACAAAGGGCACACCAAAATTCCTATTATGAGCTATGCTGCTAAATATGCTTCCGGATATTACGGACCTTTCCGTGATGCTGCCGACTCAACCCCGGCTTTTGGTGACCGTCGTTCACATCAGATGGATATAGGTAACGCTGAAGAGGCGCTGCGCGAAGTGGAAGCTGACATTGAAGAAAACGCAGATATTGTTATGGTTAAACCGGCAGGTCCTTATCTTGATATCATCAGAAAAGTAAAAGACACTTTTAAGATGCCCACTGCGGCGTATCAGGTCAGTGGTGAATATGCCATGATTAAAGCTGCTGGTGCAAATGGCTGGATTGACGAGCCGCGTGTAATGATGGAATCGCTCTATGCTATCAAACGCGCCGGGGCAGACATGATTTTAACCTATTTTGCAAAAGAGGCAGCAAAACGGTTATAGAATTATGAATTGTAAAGTATGAAGTATGATCTTCATGGACATCTGAATCGTTATAAGAAATATATTCTCAAATGATTTTATAATCAGCCACAAATGCCAAAGGTTGCTTTCACTCTTACCTTCCTGAGATCAATC
>JADLAF010000245.1 GCA_020848375.1 Ignavibacteriaceae bacterium | reverse complement strand
GCTTGTAAGTCCCGACGCGTCGGGATCTAAACCAATCCCATAGGGACGCCTTCGGCGCTGCGCTATTCTTTAAAATAAAACAGCTCCGAATTTCTTCGGAGCTGAATCATTTCGTGGGGGCTGAAGGAGTCTTCCGTAGGAATCCCTTTGGGAGAACCTCCGCGGCTCTGCTTGTAAGTCCCGACGCGTCGGGATCTAAACCAATCCTATAGGGACGCCTTCGGCGCTGAGCTAAGCCCCCCCTTATAAAAATCTATCCTCTGCTTGTAAGTCCCGACAGGTTGGGTTCTAAACCAACTGAGTTGACCGTTTTAAAACAAAACAGCCCCGGATTTCTCCAAGGCTGAATTTTTGTGGGGGCTGAAGGAGTCGAACCTCCGACCCTCTGCTTGTAAGGCAGATGCTCTAAACCAACTGAGCTAAGCCCCCCTAATAAAATTTTCCGAAATTTTATACCCCCTATTTTTTCGGAAACAGACTTAAAATATAGGGTTTAACCGGATATTTTACAAGTAATTTTTGAGCGAGTGACGGGATTTGAACCCGCGACCCTTAGCTTGGGAAGCTAATGCTCTACCAACTGAGCTACACTCGCGCTTTTCGCTCTGCAAAATTATCTAACTATTGCGTCTTTCTCAACAATTAAATGCATCAAAAATCAGTTTATCCTGCTGCTGCCTTGCTACTTTTGATGATCCCACTGCCGGACTGGCACTCGCTGGTCTTCCGGCATAGATTAACCGCTGACCCTCTGATAAGTCCTCCGGCAAACGACCATGCAGGAAGTTCCAGGCACCCATATTTTTTGGCTCTTCCTGAACCCAGATAACTTTATTTGCCTTAGGATATGAACTGAGTAGTTCTTTGACTCTTGATTCATCATACGGATAATATTGTTCAAACCGGACTATGGCTGCATCGTCGTGATTTTTTTCTTTTCTATAAGTATTCAGTTCATAATAGACTTTACCAGAGGTCAGGACTACCCTGTTGACTGTTTCCTTATTCACTGATTTATCATCAATTATTTCTTCAAAAGTACCAGTCGTAAATTCATGAAACTCAGATTTTGCCTCAGGTGAGCGAAGCAGACTCTTTGGAGTCATAATTACCAGAGGTCTGAGCAATCCTTTTCTTACATGTCTTCTGAGCAGATGGAATAATTGCGCCGGAGTTGTTGGATTGCAGACTTCCATATTGTCCTGAGCGCAGAGTATAAGAAATCGTTCTATTCTGGCGCTCGAATGCTCAGGTCCCTGTCCTTCAAATCCATGAGGAAGCATCAACACAACGTTAGACGGGACATGCCATTTTTCATACGATGCAACAATAAAGTTGTCTATGATAACCTGTGCACTGTTCGCAAAGTCACCAAACTGCGCTTCCCAGATAACCAGTGCAAGTGGGTTTGCAGTGCTAAAACCATATTCAAAACCAAGAACGGCCGCTTCAGAAAGAAGACTGTCGTATGCCTCCATTTTCGCCTGATCAGGATACATGTGATTTACAGTCAGATACTCCTCCCCGGTTCTAATATTTGTTAAACCAAGATGCCTCTGACTAAAAGTACCGCGAACAACATCCTGACCGCTTAGCCGTACAAATACGCCTTCTTTAAGCAATGTTGCAAATGCTAATGCCTCACCCAAGGACCAGTCAGCAGCTTCTTTCCCGATAGCAAGGTCGGCCCGTTTTTCCAAAAACTTCTTAAGTTTTGGATGAAGCTGAAAATCTGAAGGTACGGTGGTGATTTTTGCGATCACATCTCTGAGTATTTGTTCATCAACGGCAGTTTTATGTGTCGGTCTGAAAGAACGGATTTTATCTTTCGATATTGCCAGAGGTATATCAATCTTGAAGTCAATATGCTTTCGTTTAACTTTATCAAGCGCGTTGCTGAGCGTTTCACTGAATGCCGATTTCATTCCTCCTGCTGAGTTTTCATCAAGCAATCCGGTTCTTACCAGTTTATCGGAATATATATTAACTACTGACGGATGAGATTTAATTTTTTCATATAACAACGGTTGTGTATATCCCGGCTCATCACCTTCATTATGACCATGCTTTCTGTATCCGAGCAAATCAATCACAACATCTTTTTTATACTTCTGACGATAAAGATATGCTATCTTTGCAACCCAGAGAGCCGCTTCAGGATCATCTCCGTTAACATGAAAGATTGGTGCCTGAATCATTTTTGCAACATCCGTTGCATAGACTGATGAGCGTGCATCTTCAGCAGTAGTGGTAAAGCCAATTTGATTATTAATAACCAGATGAATGGTACCCCCCGTTCGGTATCCTTTAAGCTGAGAGAGATTAAACGTTTCAGCCACCACTCCCTGCCCTGCAAATGCTGCATCGCCGTGAATAAGCAGAGGAATAATTTTGCTCTCCCCAGCACCGTTAAGACGAGTCTGCTTTGCTCTTACGATTCCTTCAACAACCGGATTAACCCACTCAAGATGGCTTGGGTTTGAGGCAATTGATATACCAATTTCGTTTCCGTTCAAAGTTTTATACATTCCTGAAGCACCAAGATGATATTTCACATCTCCGGAACCCTGATAGGAATTCGGATCAATGATATCTTCAAACTCTGAGAAGATTGACTCGTAACTCTTTCCGACAATATTTGCCAGAACATTAAGACGGCCGCGGTGAGCCATACCGAGTACAATTTCTTCAACACTTTCCTGCGAGGCAAGATCAAGTATATAATCAAGCACCGGGATAACTGTTTCAGAACCTTCAAGTGAAAACCGCTTGTGCCCTACAAATCTGTTATGGATAAAATGTTCAAACCCTTCTGCCTGAATCAGTTTTTGCAGCAAACGGATTTTTACTTCGTTTGGTAATTGCGGTTTGTTCTGGTTTGGCTCCATTATACTCTGCAGCCAGAGTTTCTCTTCATGATTCTGGATATGCATATATTCAACACCAATTTTTTCGCAATAGGTGCTTTGCAATATATCAAGAATTTTTCTGAGTGTTGCGGTTTTAAGCCCGCCGAAACCTCCGGTTATAAACTGACGGTCAAGATCCCAAATGGTCAGTTTATGAAACGAGGGGTCAAGCTCTGAGTGATATATATTCTTAGTTCCCAGCGGATCAATGCTTGCAACCAGGTGACCGCGGACACGAAACATATTAATAAGCTGAAGAACACGTGCCTGCTTTTCAGTTTCTGAGAGATTTGATATATCATTGTATCCTCTCGGCTGTATATCAGTTTCCCATGTGTTTGGTTTGAGCGGAATGTTAAGCGACTCAAACACTTCTTCATAAAAACCATCCTGACCGAGCAATAATTCATGAAGTTCTTTTAAATAGAGCCCGGACTCAGCACCTTGTATAATGCGGTGATCGTATGTGCTGGTCAGCGTAAGTACTTTACTGATGCCAAGAGTTGAAATAGTTTCAGCAGACATCGCCTGATATTCAGCCGGATATTGAATGGCTCCGGTTGCGATGATAGCACCCTGCCCAACCATGAGGCGCGGAACAGAACCAACAGTACCAAGCGTGCCGGGGTTTGTAAGCGTTATGGTAGTTCCGGCGAACTCAGCAGGATCAATCTGTCCGGCTCGTGATCGTTTTACTAAGTCCTCATATTTTGCAAGAAAGCCCGCAAAATCATACGTATCGCAATTTTTGATATTTGGTACCAGGAGTGAACGGCTGCCGTCTTTTTTTTCAACGTCAATAGCTATTCCAAGATTAATACTCCCACGCTGCACCAGATGAGGTTTACCATCCTTTACTGTAAAGGCGTTGTTCAATGAAGGATACTTTTTGAGAGATTTTATAATTCCCCACCCAATCAGATGGGTAAAAGAAACTTTGCCTCTTCCCAGCTTCTGGAGATGGTTATTAATCAGGATTCGGTTTTCTTCCAAAAGCTTTACCGGAATGACTCGCTGAGTTGTCGCTACAGGAAGAGCAAGACTTGCCTCCATGTTATCAATAATCCGTGCCGGAGCCCCTGCAAGCAGTTTGAGTGTATCATTGGGATTACCCTGTGGATAGGTGACCGATTTTGTGGCAGGTCCGGTTGATTGCTGGGTAGTGAAAGAATTGCTCTGTCCGTTACCTCTCTTTGATTGATCAGATTTTGGTGGTATCTGGTCTTGCGGAACCTGAGGTTCATGATTAAGTGAATCGCTTTGCAAGTAATCAAGATACCAGGAGTTTGCTCCAAATTTCTCAATTTCCTGTTTTTGTTCGGGTGTTAATTTTTGTTTCATATACACGTTTAAAACTACTAAAATCGCCTCTTAAGTTCCGTTAAAACTCACTTGTTTGCCCTCAAATGAAAACGGAATTATTATTATAATGAGCAACAAAAATAAAAAAAATAACCTGAATACTATGATGGAAATTGACATTGCTGCAATGAGACGAATTTACAGCCGGGCTGATCTGGATGAATCGAAAGCTCTTCCTGACCCTTTTGAGATGTTTCATCTCTGGTTTAATGAGGCGGTCAGCTCAAAGATTGATGAACCCAATGCAATGACGCTGGCCACTGCTGACGCAGATGGTGCCCCTTCAGCGAGAATTGTACTCCTAAAGGGGGTCAGTCAGGGAGGATTTGTTTTTTATACAAACTATGGAAGCCGAAAAGGCACTGAAATAAGCAAAAATCCCAAAGCAGCACTGCTTTTTTTCTGGAAAGAACTGGAGAGGCAGATCAGAATCACCGGAAATCTAACAAAAGTAAGCAGGGATGAATCAAAGGAGTATTTTAACTCACGTCCATTTGAGAGCAAAATCGGAGCACTTATCTCAAGCCAGAGCGAAATAGTTAATTCAAGGACTGAACTAGAAGAAAAGTTTACAGCCACTATTAAAATGTATGAAGGAAATGAAGTGCCTCTCCCAGACTTTTGGGGTGGTTACCGTCTGTATCCTGACAGCTTTGAATTTTGGCAAGGACGCCCTTCCCGGCTGCATGACAGAATTTCCTATACAAAAACTGACTCAGGAATCTGGGCTATTTCCCGGCTTGCACCTTAAAACCATTCATTCAACAAGAATGGGTTTTTCATCCCTCCGGTCAAACCAAAGTGTTTTAATTATCAGACCGGTTAGAATTACGGAGCCGCCCAGAATTGCCCATCCGGAGGGACTTTCACCATGCCAGATGAATACCCAAACAGGATTAAGCACCGGCTCAATCATGGAAATAAGCGAGGCCTCAATCGCCTGCACGCGCTTTAGTCCGAGATTAAAAAGGAAATAAGCCGTACCAATCTGGAAAATGCCAAGATAGGCAGTCATCATCAGGTTACCCGGCTGAAGCATAAGTGATGGCTCAAAAGAACCGATGCAAAGAAGCGCTATAAGAATGTTCCCCAGAATAACCGTCGAATTCTGATACTCTTCCCCGTTTTTACGCATCCCGATCAGAAAAGCTGCAAATGCCACACCGCTCAGCAAAGCAAGCAGATTTCCGCTCAGATGACCAGGCTGAAGATCTCCCAGAAAAAAGAGCGCCATTCCAAAGAAACAAATAAGCACCGAATAGATATTCTTTCTCTTAAATCCCGTTTTTAACAGCAGAGGTTCAAACACCAGTACATAGATTGGGGCAGTGTACTGGAGAAAAATTGCATTTGCTGCGGTAGTCAGTTTTGTGGCGGCTACAAAAAGTATGAGAATCCCGGCATAAAAGAGACTGTTCAGAAAAACCAGTTTGTTAATAGTAAATGAGCTTCGTCCGGAAAGCACAATGAGAATTAATGCAGCAAATACCGAACGGGCAAAAGAAATTTGAAAGGCATCAAGAGGAAGAATTTTGATAAATAGCCCCCCGGTACTCCAGAGCATAGCAGCAATGAGGATAAAAATGATGCCCTTGTTATGATCTTTCATTCCGGAGCTGGTACCAGTAAACTTAATTTTAGAAATAATTGAGAGGACAATAATTTCAGTTACCTCAACCCTTAAAATATTTGATTAAGACCGGAAATCCAACCACTCTGAAATATATTGTTTATCACATAAATAATAGATTTTGCTGCCTTTATAAAAATACACCGCCTCAATCCTTGTTAAAACGCTTGGTTATCTCAGACTCCGAGGTGATCCCAAGTTTCAGAGCCGAATATCCATATTTTTCCCGAAGGACATTTACAGCTTCGATTAATTTATCCCGCTTTTCCTGGACCTCTTCAAATAGCAGTTCCTGCCGACCTGATGAAGAGAAGTTCGACAATTTAATTCCTATCAGGCGCAGGGCAACCCTTCTCTGATATGCGCTCTCAAATAATTCTTTTGCAGTTTCAAATACCGTCTGATCATCATCGGTTGGTTTTATGGTGTGTGAACGGAGAACTGTTTCAAAATCTGAATAACGTATCTTTACCGAAATGGTTGATGCAAGGGAGTATTGGTCGCGCAGTGTCTGGCAGACTCTTCCGGTCAGCATAAACAGCACTTTTATAAGTTCTTTTTTGTCTGAAGAATCGTTTGATAAGGTAACTTCCTTTGAAATGCTTTTTTGCTCGCGCTCAATGGTGAGTATAGTATTCCCTTTCCCGTGCGCTTTTTCCCACAAATCCATTCCCGCTTTTCCAAATGATGAAGTAATAAAATCAAGAGGTAGTTTAAGCACATCACCAATCTTATATATAGCTCTTGAATTAAGCTGGACGAGGAATTTTTTGCCAACTCCGGGTATCACCTCAACTGGAAGCGGATGAAGAAAATCTTTCTCTCTTCCTTTAATTACAAAAGTAATTCCGGCCGGTTTGTTAAAATCGGAGGCAATTTTTGCAATAGTTTTATTAGAACCTATCCCGACCGAACAAGGAAGCCCGGTCTCCTTTTTTATTACTGATTGCAGCTCTGTAGCCAGCTTAAAAAGCGATCCATAGATTTTTCCGCAACCGCTGAAATCCATATAAAATTCATCCACAGAGGCCTGTTCAAGTATAGGTGCATATCTCTGCAGAATCTCCTTTACCAGACCGGAATATCTGCTGTATTCTTCATGATGACCGTGTATATATATCCCCTGCGGGCAAAGACGGTAGGCCTGTCTGATAGGCATTGCAGAATGGAGACCGAATTTACGGGCTTCATACGAACAAGCGGCAACCACACCACGGCCGTGAGGGTCTCCCCCAACGATCACCGGTTTGTCATTCAGTGAAGGATCAAGAATTCTCTCTACCGAAACAAAAAAAGCATCAAGATCAAGATGAAATATCATACCGTTCTATCCATCATTCAGCATGGTCAAGGCGGTTTTAAGAACACCGAGTGACCGCTGGCTGAGCAGATCAATTTTCACAAGACCCAAATCTTCAATGCTGTACATATCAGTCTGCGTGACAACCAGCCCCAATCCTTTGTTCTGCGCATAGTCCAGCGCAACATGATTGGTAATTTTATCAGGAGCTATCACAATTCCGCCCGGATGAATACTCAGATGCCTCGGGAATCCGCCAAGCCGCGAGGCAAGCTGTACAATTGATTGCCATGGCTCTTTGTCAAAGGGGAGATTTCTTGATTCCGGATACATTCTATGAATCTCTGGTAAATTAGCTGCTGAAGTCCAGGGGATAAATTTACTGAATTTTGAAATCTCACGGTCGGAAAACCCATAGACTTTTGCAACTTCTCTGAATGCTGATCTTCCTCTGAAAGTTACAGTAGTGCAGATCATTGCGGTTTTTTCGTACCCGTATTTCTTAAACACATATTTAATTATTTCATCCCGCTCTTTCCAGGAAAAATCAATATCAATATCAGGCGGAGAAAGCCGTCCTCGGTTCAAAAACCGCTCGAAGTAAAGGTCATGCGCAAGCGGATCAACACTTGTAAGCCCCATAGCATAAGAGACGATACTATTCGCTGCTGAGCCGCGCCCGATAAAATACATCCCCCGCTTTCTTGCGGATTCGATGATATCCCATACCACCAGAAAATAATCAAGAAAATTAAGCTCGCTGATTACGCTCAGTTCATACTGAAGCCGGGTATTGGCTTTATCTCTGTCAGTGGTTTTTCTCTTGCTCAGACCGGCGGAACAGATCGAAAAGAGTTTTGAATATGCGTCCTCGTCTGGGGGAAGCTGAAATTCAGGAAATTTATATTTTCCTAACTCGATATCCACATGGCATTGAGAAGCAATAGTCCTGGTGTTTTCTGACGCGGTCGGAACATTTTTCCATCTCATCTCAACTGATGCAGGATCTTTTAACCATAGATCCTCTTTTCGGTAGTCACTTTCCAAATTTTCAACGGTTCCCTTGATGCGCATGGCATTTAACACCTGATACAGGATATAATCTTCCCGCTTCAAATAATATACTGCAGGTGAAACAATATATTTCATTCCGAGAGAAAGTGAGAGGTCAAAAAGTATTTTATTCTGATTTTTGTAATAAACCGAGTCAATTAGTTCGATAAAAAAATGGGGATTATTCTTTTGATTTTCTATAACTTCTTCAGATGCACTAAATGAAAAAACATGGTTAGAAAAGTCAGTTATTGATTGAAGCAGATTAAAACCCTGCTGAAGTTTTCTGGAAGTGATAATCCTGCAAATGTAATTGTACCCTTCCCTGTTCTTAGCAAGAAGACAGATATACTGCTCCGGCTTTTTGGGATCATCTAAATATACTCCATAGATTGGAATGATATTATACTCCCTACACGCCTTTGCCAATTGAACATATCCGGCCATTGAGTTATAATCTGTAATAGCAAGAGAAGTTAATTTGTACTCTGCTGCTTTTTCAACAAGAGCTTTTACTGCAACTGAGGAGCGCAGCAAAGAGTGATGAGTATGTATTCTAAGCGGTATCATTTAATCCCCGCTGTATTTCAATCCCTTTTCCCCGATGTCATTTCTGTAATAGATATTTTTATATGAAATCTTTTCAACTGCTGAATAGGTTTTTTTGATCGCCTCTGAAAGACATCCTTTTCTTGAGACCCCTGTTATACTTAATACCCTTCCGCCGGAAGTAAGAATTTTGCCTTCCGATTCATTTGTGCCTGCATGATAGACTGTAACATCTTCCGGCAACTGATCCAGCCCGGAAATTTCATAACCTGTTTCAAATGTGCCGGGATAACCTGAGGATGCAGTAACAACAGTAACCGAACTCATTCCATTATAAGTTATAGTACCAGGTTCAACTTTTCCCGCGGCAGAATCAGTTAGCAACTTCAGAAAATCCCCTTCGATAACTTCCATTACAGACTGCGTTTCAGGATCTCCGAATCTGCAGTTGAATTCAACAACCTTAGGACCGTTGTCGGTCAGCATAAGCCCGGCATAAAGACAGCCACTAAAGAGGTAACCTTCCATTTTCATTTGATGAAGTACAGGTCTGATAATTTTTTCTGCAATGATTTGCATCGTTGAATCATTCACAAGGACGGCAGGCGAATAAGCACCCATACCGCCAGTGTTTTTCCCGGTATCATTATTTCCAATCCTTTTATGATCCTGTGCCGGTGGGAGCAAAGCAAATGATTCTCCGTCTGTGACAGCAAATACAGATGCTTCTTCTCCCTTCATAAACTCCTCCACCACAATGGTATCACCGGCATCTCCAAAGATATTATTCTCAAATATATCTGTGACAGCAACTTTGGCTTCCTCAACAGTGTCAGCAATAATAACACCTTTACCTGCTGCCAACCCGGACGCTTTAATAACTACCGGAAGAGCATGCTGTTCAATGAATTCAAGTGCTTCCTGATATTCACTACGGCTGAACTCCTTAAAGGAAGCAGTTGGCACGCCAGCGCGTATCATCAGTTTTTTTGCGAAGCTTTTGTCAGATTCAATTTTTGAGGCCTCTTTTGACGGACCGAAAACTGCTATCGAATTTTCTCTCAGAAAATCGGTCAAACCGTCAACTAATGGTTTCTCTGGACCAACAACTACTAATTGAATTTTATATTCCATTATCAGTTGTAGCACTGAATCAAAATCAGAGGGGCTTACATGAGTGATATTAGTCCCTGTTGTCTTAGTTCCGCCATTACCGGGAAGAAAGAATATTCTTCTCTCCGGCTTTCCATCTTTAATTTTTTTGCCGAGCGCGTGTTCACGGGCACCAGAGCCAATGATGAGGATTCTGGTTTCAGACTCGTAGTACTGCATTGAACTCCTTTGACAAAATTTCGGTTAATTGATCTCTTCTGAATTTATCACGGAACTCATTGCTTCCTTCAGTAAGAGCAGATTTCTGAAAATCTGAATACAGTGAAAGAATTGCATTTTTTATTGAGTGGATATCCGCCGGTGGAACTATCTGCGCTGCATTGTATTCCTGCAGGATTGTTTTTAATGCACCATCAGAAAGACAAGCAAGAATTGGCTTGCCAGACCCGATATATTCAAACATTTTACCGCTTGAGATTGTGTCACTGTTTTTTCCGTCTCCTACCATGAACCACAAAGCCGAACTTGACTTGAGTATTCCGACTGCATCAAGATGATTCAGATAACCGTGTTCTACTACATAATCACTCAGTCCAAGTTTAGATATCATTTTACGGTTTTCTTTGCGGAGAATTCCTGCGAAGTGCAGTTTTATCTTATGTGCTGCATCCGGTTTTTCATCCACAATCATGCGAAAGGCCTCCAGAAAATATTTGGGCGTAATATATTCGTAAAATATACCGGAGTAAGTTAAATGAAAATATCCTTTTTCGAGAGATATATTCTGAGGGTTATTAATAAAATCCTCCGGATCATAACCATGGGGTAAAATTGCTATATCAGAAAACTGAAGGAACTGATAATACTCCATCAGCCGTTCCTTTATTCTTCTGTTAGTGACAATAATCTTATCAGAAAGTTTGAGTACTTCATATTCTCTTTTTCTATTCAGAGACTTGTGAAAGGGAGTGGGATAAATGGCAAAGTGATTCCCAAGCCAGAGATCGCGATAATCAGTGATTAGCGGTATATCAAACTCAGTTTTAAGCATACCAGCATACTCAAACATGGAAAAAGGTGGACCGCTTATAAAAACTAGGTCATACTTTTTTTCAGACAAAAGTTTCCGGCAATACTGATAAGCATTCTCTGACCATGCCTTTTTATTATCGGTTGCGTAAACTACGCTGCTTACAAATTTTAAAGTTTTCCTCACCAGTTCAGATGGCATCTCAACCACTCCCTTTTTTTTGAGGCGTGCATTTATCTCCTTCCCCTTAACCCGGTGAATTTCTATATTTTTGTCTTTAAGATCATCGAGAAGTGTCTCATCAAATGCATAATAAGCACCTGGTTCACAGGTAACAACAGTCGGCTTCCATCCAAAGAAAGGAAGATATTTTACAAACTTTAATGTGCGCTGTACGCCGCTGAGACCAAGCGGGGGAAAATAATATGCTAAAACTAAAACATTAAACATCAGAATACCGTTAAATTTATCCCGGAGTCTTTAGTTATCAATATATCACACTCATAACGATACCCGAATTCATCCGGAAAGTAAAGCGCCGGTTCAAGGGTGATTATCTGATTCTCTGAGACTGTTTCTTTTGAAAACTCACTTATGCGGGGGGCTTGATGCACTTCATAACCAAGTCCATGACCTAAAGCATGCGTAAAGTGTTTCGTTAAATTATATTTTTCTGTTACAGCTTTCCATTCACCTGAAAGCTCACTCACTTTTGCACCCGGCTTAACTTTATCCAAAACTCTTTTAAAACCGTTCTGTACAATTTTTTCTATCTTCTTTGCCTTTCCGGACCCTCTTACAAAAGTTCTGGTAACATCTGTGCAAAGACCAGAATACCTGACACCTATATCAACAAGCAGCACTTTTGAGTCCTGAAGGTTCTTATCAGAAGGGACATGGTGTGGCTTCGCTGAGTTCTCATCTACCGCGATAATCGGATCAAAGGAAAACCTATCAGCTCCGTTTCTTATCATCAGTTTATTAAGCTCAGTAGTCAATTCCTTTTCAGTAATTGAAATATTTTCATCAAATACCTGCCGGCAATAACTAAAAAGATTTTTTGTGACATCTGCTCCGCATAAAAAGGAATCTAACTGGAGACTGTCAGTTACTGAAAGAAATTGATTCACCAAATCACCAGTATCCCTGAAACTGCAGTTTAAGCTGTCAGCCAAACTTAGATACTCGGCGTGAGTAATTCTGCCAAACTCAAGTCCAGTTTCCTTGAAGTACTTTCGTAACGGTTTTATATAATGAGATATTGAGTTATTAAATATTTCAACTGAAATAAAATCATTAATTTCTTTGA
This sequence comes from Ignavibacteriaceae bacterium, assembly GCA_020848375.1. Taxonomy (GTDB): domain Bacteria; phylum Bacteroidota; class Ignavibacteria; order Ignavibacteriales; family Ignavibacteriaceae; genus H2-BAC3. The sequence continues at coordinate 24,980 of JADLAF010000245.1, read as the reverse complement.
TTGCAATTTGAAACCGGCGGTCAGTAACAAATTTTATTTCATTATTAAAAATCAGGATATATCCAGGAGTATCCTGAAGACCGGTGAGGTGAAAAATCAGAGAATGATTTTTTGAGAAAAATGAGTTAACTTTTCTGCGCCTGAGCTGACGCACTAATTCCCTCCCCCGGGTTCTGTAGAGTTCAGTGTCCATCAGAGATGATAATTTGGCGCTTCTTTTGTAATAAAAACATCATGCGGGTGAGACTCTTTTAGGCCAGCCGGAGTAATTTTAACAAATGATGTTTTTGACTGAAGCTCTGTTATATTTTTTGCGCCGCAGTAACCCATTGCAGCCCGAAGCCCGCCCTGAAGCTGATAGATAGTTTCTGATAACGGACCTTTATAAGGAACACGCCCCTCAACGCCTTCAGGAACCAATTTAGCAATATCATCTTCTGCATCCTGAAAATACCGGTCTTTGCTTCCGCTTTTCATTGCCTCCATAGAACCCATGCCTCGGTAAAGCTTAAAACTGCGACCTTCATAAAGAATTTTTTCACCCGGACTTTCATCCACACCGGCAAAAAGTCCTCCAATCATAACCGAGTCAGCACCGGCAGCAATTGCTTTAGCCACATCACCCGTAAATTTAATTCCGCCGTCAGCAATCAAAGGGATATCCTTCTTATCTGTTGCCTTCCTTACTTCCATTATCGCGGAAATCTGGGGGACACCTATGCCGGCTATGATTCTCGTGGTGCAGATAGAACCTGGACCTATCCCGACTTTTACAGCATCCACGCCACATTTTATGAGATCAACAGCGGCCTCATAAGTAGCGATGTTACCTGCAATAAGGTCAATATCCTTGAACTTCTTGCGCAGATATTTGACCATTTTAAGAACACCTTCGCTGTGTCCGTGGGCTGTATCTACGATGATTGCATCAACGCCTACTTCAACCAAAGCTGAAACGCGGTCAAAGGTATCAGCCGTTATCCCCACTGCTGCACCCACTCTAAGGCGTCCATGACTATCCTTTGATGCAAAGGGGAATCTTTTTTTCTTTTGTATGTCCTTAAAGGTGATTAATCCTTTGAGTTTTAAGTTTCGGTCAACCACCGGAAGTTTTTCTATTTTATACTGTTGAAGAATTTCCTCAGCTCCCTCAAGCGTTGTTCCGACCGGAGCAGTTATAAGATTCTGCGAGGTCATTAACTCATGAACTCTTCTACTCAAATCTGGTTTGAACCTAAGGTCACGGTTAGTTAAAATTCCAATAAGTGTATTCTGATCATCAATTACCGGAATACCGGATATGGTAAATTTTCTCATAAGGTCAAGGGCGTAACCTATTGTGTCATCGCCTCTTAGGGTCACTGGGTTCATAATCATTCCGCTTTCAGAACGCTTGACCTTGTCAACCTCAGCACGCTGATTTTCGATACTCATGTTCTTATGGAGGATTCCAATGCCCCCCTCTCGCGCCATTGCAATAGCCATAAACGATTCTGTGACCGTATCCATAGCGGCTGAAATAAATGGAGTATTTATCCTGATATTCCGCGAAAAGCGCGTTGAGATTTCTGTCTCTCTCGGGAGCACGGATGACTTACCCGGCAGTAACAGGATATCATCGAAGGTAATCCCTTCGTATAGAATTTTAGTTTTGTTTTTGCTTTTCACGGAATTCTATCCTTTCAATCAGCTAAAAGCCGGCAGGCCGGTTATGTCTTCTCCAATAATGAGTGTGTGCATTTCATGAGTCCCCTCGTAGGTTTTAACTGACTCAAGATTTGCTGCATGTCTCATAACCGGGTACTCATCAAGAATACCATTTGCGCCAAGAATTTCGCGGGACATTCTGGCCACAGTGAGAGCTATTTCACAATTATTACGCTTGGCCATACTCACTTGCTGGAATCTCAATTTTCCGTTGTCCTTTAATCTTCCTAACTGGAGATTGAGAAGCTGGGCCTTTGTAATTTCAGTGAGGAAATAAACCAGCTTTTCTTGTGTCATCTGAAAACCGGCAATAGGTTTCCCGAACTGTATCCGGCTTTTTGCATAATTTAAGGCCGAGTCATAACAGGCCATCATTGAACCAACAACTCCCCAGGCAATTCCGTATCGGGCCTGATTGAGACACATGAGAGGACTTTTTAACCCGTCACTGTTTGGTAAAAGGTTCTCTTCAGGAATGAACACATTGTCAAAAATCAGCTCTGAGGTCACGGAAGCTCTGAGGGAGTGTTTACCTTTCATTTCCGGAGCAGTGAACCCTTTTGTGCCTTTTTCAACAAGAAAGCCCTTTACTTTACCGTCAAGTTTAGCCCAGACAACTGCAATATCAGCAAGAGTACCGTTGGTAATCCACATTTTTGCACCGTTCAGCAGGTAGCCACCATCCACCTTTTCGGCCTTGGTAATCATACCTCCTGGGTTTGAACCAAAATCGGGCTCAGTAAGTCCAAAACAACCTATTTTTTCACCGGAAGCCAGTTTCGGAAGCCAAAAATCCTTCTGGGCTTCACTCCCAAACGTGTAAATAGGGTACATCACCAGTGAACTTTGAACAGAAACAAAACTTCTGATTCCGCTATCTCCTCTTTCCAGTTCTTGCATTGCCAGACCGTAAACTACGCTGTTCATGCCGGCGCAGCCATATTTTTGAGGTAAAGTAATACCAAAAAGACTTAATTCAGCCATTTTAGAAATAAGTTGATGGGGGAATTTTGATTCTCTGTTGTATTCTTCTATAATAGGAATGATCTCGGCTGAGACAAAATCTCGGACTGAGTCTCTGACCATAATCTCATCTTCTGAAAGTAATTCATCCATGTTGAAATAATCAACACCCGTATAATTCTGCATTCAAGCTCCAAAATTTTTAATCTCCAAACTTATCATTCTGAGGGTTGATAAACAACCGGTAAGAGGCGGGTATTCATTTTGCTCTCATAAGTTGTAGAGCTTATAATTTGGTCTTGTCCGGATTATACCGCTTACCGATATTTGCGAGATGAAATTTAGAGAATTGAGTAAAAACCCATTTGCGTTTATCCTGCTGATAAGCTATGCGCTGTTGGTCACCTACAGTGCATTCCATTATCATTCAGTCAGACTTGGTACTCCTCAGGCAATTGAGTCCACCAAAAACCCTTCAGGTCACTCAAATCTTTATTCTGATATTGCAAATTGCCAGCTTCCCAGGATAATTCAGAATCTTTCTGTTTATTACGCCCCCGCTCAGGAATCGCTCCATCCGCAGGTGCTAACTGATGACCAGAAACTTGAGTTTCAAACTCATTCAGTTCATTCTTTAACTCAAAGCACTGCATCTCTCCGGGCACCTCCCAAACTTTCCTGAATTTAAATTTTTACAATTTTTTTGGCGTAATCTTTCGGGTTACTGCTAAAGTATAATTTTTATCAGGAAGGATGAAAAATGAAATACATCAGATATTTCTTATTAATACTTTTATTTCAGTCACTATTTATAGCCGGCTGTTCAGATGAAACTACTCCGGTTACACCACCCGAAGTGCATTTTGAACCGGAAGGATGGCTTGTAAGGGATGCCACCTTAAAACCAGTATTAGTTGTCTTTCAGGGAGTCATCCAGAATACTTGGAACGGAACGGCTATTGATACCTTTTTCAGAGCTCCTTACAATGCGTTGTCGGATCATTACTCGGTTAAATTTCTTAATGCTAAAAAGGAAATAATTAATCAGCCCTCGGGTGCAGGTTATTCTTTGGGGATCGTGATAACTGATACCTCTGTTGCCGGATATGTTAAGGATTCCCCTTCTGACTGGGCTTTTCACCTGAAGGGTAAAAAACTCAACAATACAACACTGGAACTCCAGGTGGTGCACGGAAACCATGCAGATGTTAAAACTCCAAAAATTCCGGTTGTAGTTGTAGAGGATACTTCTGCTCACGGAGAACCGGTTGGTCTGCGGCTTTCTTATGAGGATGGATCAGGAATAATTTTTACAACCTCAGGCGTAGTAGTTACAGGTTCGTTTGAGATAAAGAAAGATTCTCTGTCTGAACATATCAAAATCGAATTTGTTGATGAGAATGGAAGGTATTTTCAACCGGAATACCCCTTACACACATTAGGGATGAGCATAGCTGATGGTACAATAATAGATATAATCCCGGAAATTGAAGAGCCGTGGGTTGTAAAAATTCGAGGCAAAAATCCAGGTGCCACTACATTCCGTATGAAACTGCTCGTCGGCATTGAAGAAGAGTATATATCACCCGCATTACCTGTAACTGTGATAAATTAATTGTTACTCTTATATTTTCTAATGATTTCAGTATCCTTTCTGCACCCGACTGAGGTGCAGAAGGATACTATAAAAGGAATAATTCTGGATATCACTGATGATTCACCAATTCCTGATGTTATTGTTAAAGCAAATTCCTCACAAACGTATGCTACGTCTGATAAAAATGGACACTTCTCAATAATTGTAAAGCCAAACCCCGGATGTGAACTTGAGATAAACCATATCGGATATAAGCCGGTTAGTTTACATTTTCCTCATACTGACAGTATTAAGAAGAATGTAATCATTCACTTAACTCCAGCCGCATACCGGACGGAAACGATAGTTGTCTCGGGTCGGCATTTGAATACTACCCATGAGGATTTACATACATTCACTGAGGTCCTCAGAGGCAAAGAGCTTGAGCGCTCAATGGGTTCAACAATTGCATTAACTTTAAAGAACGAGACAGGTCTTTCGATGCGTTCAATGGGTCCGGCACCCTCACGCCCAGTAATCAGAGGGCTGGGTGGTGATAGGGTTGTTATAAAAGCGGACGGATTTACCACTGTTGATCTTTCTTCAACTTCAGCCGACCATGCAGTTTCACTTGATCCCTTCACCGTTGACCGAATTGAAGTAATGCGAGGTCCCTCAGTTCTGCTGCACGGTTCTTCAACAACAGGCGGAGTAGTTAATGCAATAAGAAATGAAATTTCAGATAATTTTCCTTCAACTTTAAGCGGGCTTCTGGGTGCTTATTATGAAACAGTGAATACTGGTGCTCTCGGTGCCGGCGTTATCAAAATTCCTACAAGTGATTTTCTCGGCAGATTAGAATTTAGCAGAAGAAGTTCAGGCGATTCAAAAACTCGGCTGGGTGTATTAAGAAACTCCGGACTTGGTCTTTCTAATCTTAGTGGTTCACTTACTTACAGGTTTGATAACGGGTTTACCGGTGCTGCTGTGCGTAATTTTTCATTGGACTATGGTGTCCCCGGTGGATTTACCGGTGCTCATCCAGAAGGTGTTCATATTGCTCTTTTCAAGAGAGAATATACAGGACTATTTGCACTGAATCTACCTTCGCATCAGTTTCCATCTCTTACACTCAGGTTAAGCAGAAATTATTTTTCCCAAACGGAAAAAGAATCAAACGGACTAACCGGCGCAGAATTTGGGATATTCCATCATACCGGTAGCATCGAACTTCCCACACAACACCTGGGAATCTTTGATCAGGGCTCTGCTGGAATTTCATTTGAGCACCGGGACTTTACCATCGGAGGATTTGTATTTACTCCGCCGACCATCTCCCTTTCGACTGCAGTATATATGTATCAGAATATTGACTTTGGAAGATATTTCGTTGAGGCCTCAGCCAGATATACGTATGGAGATTTCACACCCAGGGAATCTACAAACAACTTAAATTCAAGATTTATCCGTAATCGTCATTACAATTTGTTCAGCTTTTCAGTCTCTGCTTTAGGTGAAGTTTCTGATAACCTTTCTATTGGAGTGAATGTGAGCAAGACATCAAGACTCCCTTCCATTGAAGAGTTATATTCTGCTGGTCCTCACCTTGCGGCTTATTCATACGAAACTGGTAATCCTGATCTTGACGCAGAAGCCGGTTATGGATCTGAAATTTTTGGCATTGTAAAACTCCCTGGTTTCACTATAACGCTTAATGCATTTTATAATCCATACAATAATTTCATTATTCCGAGAAACAGCGGCAGAATAAATTTTGCAACACTGCTTCCTGTCTATGAGACTTCAGGTGTCAAAGCTATCCTAAAAGGACTTGAATCGGAAATTGAGTATCAATTTAATGAGCAAATTACATTTACTTCAACTTTGAGTTATACTCATGGTCAGTTCTCTGATGAAACTCCTCTTCCTGCTATACCTCCATTAAGGAATATAACTGCAATTTCATTTATTGCCGATAATCTTTCAATGGGATGGCAGGGTGAATTCGGAGCAGCTCAGAAGAGAACAGATAAGTTTGAACAGCCGACAGCCGGTTTCGGGGTACATAATATGTATATCCAGTATTCGATTATCACCTCATCCCTGATACACAACCTCAGTCTGAATGCCGAAAACCTTTTTAATAAGGAATACCGCAATCATCTCTCAAGAATTAAAATAATACTTCCGGAAAATGGTTTTAACCTCCGGTTTATATATAAACTATATTGGTAAACTACAGACTCATCAACCCATTCTCAGAACTAAAGCTAAGCTTTAAAACAAAAAACCCCGCAATTGCGGGGTCAAATTGTGCGGAGAGAGAGGGATTCGAACCCTCGGTAGAGCTTTACACCCTACGACGGTTTAGCAAACAGTTGGTTTCAGCCACTCACCCATCTCTCCGTTAGCTGAAAATTTTAGACTTTAAATATAGCCATTCTTCCCTTATTTATCAAGATTTCGACACCGTTTTTGGCTCAAAAGTCCACAAAAAAGCCGTCTTTCGACGGCTTTTTTATCTACTTTTTATAATTTTCCATAATGTATTTGGCTATCGCTTTCGCTTCCTGTGGTTTTAACCCCTGGTTTGGCATGGGCGGATATGCTGGATCAATCTTTTGGGGATTCTTTACAAACTCAACCAAATCTGCCATCTTACCTTCATATTTCGGAAGTACATCCTTATAGGCCGGTCCAACAACTTTCTGATCATATTTATGGCAGGCACTGCATTTTTGAGTGAAAATTTCTTCGCCGGTTAATCCTGCCGCAGAAGCAGTCAGTTTTTCAAGATTTTTAACGGACTCCTCAAAGACCACATTCATCAACACTGAGTTTTTAATGGTCGAATTTTGTATAGAAAACTGCTCCGCAATAGTCCCTGAATAAAGCGAAACAAATACAAGTGTCATTAATGTAACTGTATGCTTCAGATGACCATTTTTAAACATATCGTACAACAGGTGAAACGCTGCAAAAAATGCCAAAATCATGATTATCACAAAGAAGAAAACCATGTTTGAGAGGGCACTCGCCGGATAAGACGTGAAAACACCAACTATAAGAAGCGGCTGAAGAATTCCAGATATTATAAGAATTTTGAACAGTTTACCCTTAACAAAATCAGCATATTCACTTTCATTCTTCAGTCTGCCGCCTTCCCAGTAAAAATAAACGAAAAGCATAACAGAAGCTGTTATAAAAAATGAAAAACTTATCAGTTGTATCCACTTAAGCAAAACACCGGGAGATAAAATCAAAGTAACAAAATCACTCTTATCACCCCAAAAATCAGAATGACCGGCAAAATAAAGTCCGCCGGTTAGCAAAAATGAACCCGCCAATAAAAGAATGACACCCCACAGACCCGCCTGAGAATAAAGTTTTTTATCACTGCTGTTTACGGCGTTAGAGAAATCTGATGCTCCCTTACTTTTGTTCAGTTCTGAATTCCTGGTATAAAGATTTGAATATTTGTATGCAAATCGGTACGAATAAATTGCTATTACTGCACAGGTAAGAAATATAAGGGAAATAAGAAGATATGTGACCGTTTCGACCGGCATAGTATGCAGAAGCTGAGCATACAGCATAATCAATGCTACAACTGGTATCAATCCGAGGATAATTACCATACTCTTATTTAACACTGCAATTTCAATAAGTTCCGCAGCAAAACGCAGGTAACGGCTATCTCCAGATTTTTTAGCTTTGCTTTTGTTAAAAATTGAGAGGATAGTTCCTGCAATAAATAGACTAAAAAATGGGAGGAATAAAAACTGCAGCATTATTGCAATATAATGCAATAGAATGGTATGCTCCGCTGATTGCGGTAATACTAACTTGTCGAAAAAATTCATTTACGACTATCCTCTATTCAATTTAATTTAATAAAACTTTATCTATGGAGACAAATATGATCACTAATAAAGCGAAATAATTAATTCTCCGAAATATAATATTAAACGAAAGACGACTGAGATCTTTCTTCAATAAAGTACTTGCACTTAACATCAGCCAGAGAGCAAGAACTGGCAGTATAAATGAAAAAAAAGAAATGGCGGTTACCTTGAATATCGGAAAAAGTAATACCGAAAGAGCAGACACTGAAGTCCAGACAAAGGTAATTCGTGCCAGTTGTTTATCATTGAAAAGACCAATCAATGTTGGAAACCCTGCCTGCTCATAATCATTATTAAAAATAAGTAAAAGCAGCCAGAAATGCGGGATTTGCCAGATAAAAAAGAAAAAAGCAATCAACATCACCTGGGGGTCAAACAGTCCACCACCCGCAGCCAGCCAGCCAGCCACCGGGGGTAAAGCTCCAATAACCGATCCCGGAATTATTGCCAGAGAATTAATCTTTTTCATTGGCGTGTAAATTAAATTATACCAAATGAGACAAGTTAATCCTGCAATGAAAACAAAAGGGCTAAAAAATAACAGCAGTATAAGAGTGCCTGCAGCAAACGCGAGTACAGCATAGAGAACTGCTTCCAGAGTTTTAATTCTGCCGGAAGGCAGGGGTCTGCCCTTGGTGCGGTTCATCATTGCATCTGTTTTACGTTCCTGAATGTGGTTAAGTGCCGCCGAAGAAAAAGCCAGCAGCAAAATACCGACAGAGGACAAAGCCATTCCCAAATCAAATCTGCCACTAAAAAGCAGATATCCAAAACCGGTGGTTACAGCCACGAAAAGTGTAATCCGTATTTTGAATAATTCTAGTATTGCTGAAATCTTTTTTTTCACAGCTAAGCTTTACTGAGTTATTGCTGCAGCGTTCATCTTATCCGTCTGAATTTTCAGCCAGTCGGCATATTCAGATTCTTTAAGAACAACAACTTTTGAGTACATGTATGAATGATTCAATCCACAATACTCCGCACAGGCAATATCAAACGAACCTGTATTTTCCGAAGTAAACCAAACCATATTATTTCTGTTAGGTACAACGTCTCTCTTAATTCTGAATGCAGGCACAAAGAATGCGTGAGTAACATCAATGGATATAAGGTCAACCTTCACCGGTCTGTTCTGAGGCACATACATAGTATCGGTTTTTACTCCATTAGGGTATTCAAATGTCCATTTCCACATTTGTGCTGTTGCTTTTACCGTCATCGAATCCTTGGGAGGATTATTCCCTTCTACAAACCCAACCCATCCATAATAAAACATAGGAATAACCAGGAGAACAGGAATTGCAGTCCAGATTATCTCTAATGTAGTATTACCGTGGATATTTACCGGCTTTACCCCTTTCTTTCTGTTATACTTAAAAACAAAGTATATCATCAGAATGGTTATTAAAATCAGCAATGCGAAAGATATTGCTGTGATGAAGATAAAAGCGAAATCAACCTTATCAACATAATTACTAGCTGAAAACATCTGATGTTTGCCTTATTATAAAAAAGAGTAATCTGAAAACAATAGAACAAGCGAAATAAGCAGGAAAAACAAAGCGACACCAACAAATCCCTTAAAGATCTTGCTCTCTGCTTTTAAATGCATGAAAATAGTCAGCACTAAGTAAGATTTAATGCTTGCAACAAACAATGCAGTTGCAACCGTATAATTGCCGAAATTAATGCCTGCCACTACAACGGTAATGACAGTAAGCATGAGTAATGCAAACCATACAAAAAAATATGCCGCATAACTGGTAACATGCTTTTCCCCGGAATGTTGTGAATTGTGATCGCCGCTCATACTAAACTCAGGTAATTAAATAAAATAACGGGAAAAGAAATATCCAGATTAAATCAACTAAATGCCAGTAAAGACCTGCTGATTCAAGTTTAACAAAGCTGTCCTTATTGATAACGCCATTTACTGTAAGCCGAGTCATATAACCAATTAAAGCCATTCCAATAATCACATGCAGACCGTGAAGCCCTGTCATCGAATAATAGAGGCCAAAAAAGAGAATTTCACCAGATGATTTATCAAGCAGTATTTCAGACCCTGGATAAATACCATGATGAATTTTTGCAGTCCATTCGATGTACTTGTTCACTAAAAATCCAAATGCCATAAAAAGTGTTGCCAACTGCAGGACTACAGAAAGAGTTTTCTTTCCTCTCTGAATTGCGGCAATCGCAAGAGCCATGGTCAGACTCGATGTAAGAAGTATAACAGTATTAAATGTACCGAAAAGTGTGTTTAACTCCTTTGCCGCAAGATGAAATGCATCCTGATTCAGGTATCGGTAAACGGAATAAAGAAGAAAGAGACCGCCGAATAATAGCAGTTCTGTAAAAAGAAAGAGCCACATTCCAAGCCGTGCACCCTCATCATCACGATGCACATGCGAAACTCCTGCCGTGTGTTCTGTTGAACTCAAAGGGCCTCCTTAACTTTTACTGTTTCATTTTCATCATTTTGTTTGTACCCGTAAGGATCACCGGTTACTTCAGGAATTACATCAAAATTTTCGATCGGCGGCGGAGTCATGGTCTGCCATTCTAAAGTTTCACCACCCCAAGGGTTTTCCTCAGTGGTTACCGCTCCCCTCTTATAACCGATGTAAAGATTTGTAAACATGATAATAAGACCAGTTATAAGTATCCAGGATCCGTAAGTTGAGATACTGTGATAGATATGAAACTCTGGAAGATAATCATAGTACCTGCGCGGCATTCCAAGCCAACCCATTATAAACATAGGGAAATAAAGTACATTAAATCCTACGAACAAAGTCCAGAATCCTACCTTCGCAGTTTTTAAGTTGTACTTTCTTCCAAACATTTTTGGGAACCAGTAGTGCAGTGCCGCAAAAATACCGAATCCGGTACCACCAAACATTACATAGTGAAAGTGTGCTACTATGAACGAGGTGTCATGGATGTGCATATTTACCGATAAAGCTCCCTGAATAAGACCTGTAAATCCACCAATAGCAAAAAGAAAAATAAATGCCAGTGCATAAAGCAGAGGAGGATCAGTTTGAATTGACCCCTTATACAACGTTGAAACCCAGTTAAACACTTTAATTGCACTTGGTATTGCAACGATGAAAGTTAATAATGAAAAGATAAACATAGCCGGTGAACTCATACCCGCGGTGAACATGTGATGAGCCCATACTAAAGAGCCGAAGAATGCAATTGCAATGCTGGAGAATGCAATAAATTTATAACCAAAAATTGTCCTTCGTGAAAAGACAGGTATTATCTCAGATATGACACCCATTGCCGGCAGAATCATAATATATACAGCCGGATGAGAGTAAATCCAGAAAAGATGCTGATAAAGCACCGGGTCACCACCTAACGCCGGATCAAACACGCCGAAACCAAACACTCTTTCAAAGAAGACCATCAGCAAGGTTATACCGATTATCGGAGTAGCCAGTACCTGAATCCAGGCGGTTGAATAAAGTGACCAAATAAACAACGGAAGTCTGAACCAGGACATACCAGGGGCGCGTAAGCGGTGAACGGTTGTGACAAAGTTTAATCCTGTGAGGATTGATGAGAACCCGAGAATAAATGCTGCAAGAAGTGCTGGCCAGACATTGGTTCCCGTTCTGACACTGTATGGAACGTAGAAAGTCCATCCGGTATCAACAGCACCTCCAGGCATTATTACAGAAACAATTGCAAGTATTCCGCCAAGGAGGAAAAGCCACCAGCTCAAAAGGTTTATTCTTGGGAATGAAACATCCTTCGCTCCGATCATTATAGGAAGGAAAAAATTACCGAAAACTGCAGGTAATCCAGGAATAATAAAAAGAAATATCATGATAATACCATGCAGCGTAAAAAATGAATTATACGTCTGCGGATCAATGATAGTCTTGCCTGGGGTTAACAGTTCCAGCCGCATCAGAAAACCAAAGGTTACTCCGATTGAAAAAAAGAATAGCATGGTAACAAGATACAGAAGACCAATTCTCTTATGATCAGTAGAGAATATCCAGGCCTTTAATCCCTTATGCTTACCTTGATACTCAAGATAGCTAACTGAATTATCTACCTTTGAGGTGTGTGTTGACATACTATTGAGATCCTTTTTCAGTAGTTTGTTTTTTGGGCTTTCTGATAAACACAAGAACAAATACACCGACTGCAAGAAGTGTCACTATTCCTGCAATGCGTGTAATGTTAAGAGCATATCTTTTGCTTTCTCTATCATAACTATAACAAAACTTTAACATCTTCGCTATGGTTGGGGTCACTTTTCCCTCAGAGGCCTCGATGACAGCCATTTTTAGATCAAATGGCATAAAATCTGTCCCCAGAAGGTAACGTGTTATTATACCTTCCTTTGATACAATAATTAATCCTCCAGGGTGAACAAAGTCTTCACCTTCACGTTTAAAACCAAAGCCAACTGCATTAGTAATTTGAGCAATACTGGCACTGTCACCAGTTAAAAATTTCCACGCATTATCGGGAAGCGGCTTTTTGAAAATATCCATGTAATTGACCTTTTTGGCGTAAGCCAAAGCAGGTCCCTCAGTGTCATCAAAGGAAATTGCCACTAACTGAAAATCTTTTCCGGCTTCCAGATTAACCTGCTCAATCTCTGCCGCTACTTCAGACATAAGAGGAGAACAGATACCCGGACACTCATAATAAACAAACATAAATATCGTCGGTTTATCTACGAGTTTTGATAACTCTATATCAATTCCCTGTTCATCCTTAAAAACAAGATTCAGCGGTATTTTTTTCCCTAATTGTTCATTGATTCCAATGAATTCATCCATTGACTCCGCATGGATAAATGCAGAGAACAGAATAAGAATAAATGCAACCAAATACTTTTTCATTATGACAAAACAGTCTTTATTAATGTATAAAGTGTTGAAACCTCAGCACTGGACAGACGAAGTACGGAGGCATTAAATCCGTTGCTGCCTGCATTTGCAAATATCACAGACTGGAAATTCTGGAGATTTTCCAGTGATTCAGGAGTATTAAGGACAGAAGTTAATGCAGAGCGATAGTTTCCTATAACTGAAGCGAAAAGTGCAAACTGACTTTCATTAGCCGGGTCACTCACTTTCTGGAGTGCACTGCTAATTTTTAGCTCCTGAGAAGAATTATCAGCAATCAGGAGAGTTAAAGCTGACGAAATGGGAATCTGACCTGACTGCTTAATTCCAGCAGAAAGACCATAAGTCTGATCGAGTTTTGCCAACTCTTCATCAGAATCAACCGGAGGGGCAGACATGAATGTTCTTATAAAACCAATAATCGCTGCTCTGTCCACTACAGGCATGTAGTCATACCCTGGCATTCCGGTTGTTGGTATTCCTTTTTGCAATGTCAGGAAAAGCTCAGATAATTTTCTTCCGTTCTTCCAGCCCTCTTGGTCATGAAAGTTTCTCGGTTTAGGATTTAATGCAATCCCCGCCGGACCGTCTCCCTTGCCTTCGGGACCATGACAGGCCGCACAAACTGTAGAATAAAGCTGCTTACCTTTGTCTAATGTTGCCTGATCCGGATTCCTGAAGTTATTCATATCAACAGCCGCGCTTATCTTAGGATCAATTATATCGAGTTCCTTAACTACTCCTAAAGTGTCGGTTAACTTTGGCGGGAAAGTATTTTGCACAATTGCATTGTTATTAGCAATAAAATACAGACCTAATCCAACCACTGAAAGAAAAACTATCAGATAGAAAAAAGTCATCAGTCCGATTGGTTTTTCAAAAAGCTTATTCATCATATTCATCATAAACTAATAATTATAATCTAAAATTGAGACTTTTATCCAGTTTCGGGTCACCAATAGGAATAAGGTTGTTCTTCTTTGTTTTAAAGTAAAACAGTAAAATAAGCAAACCTATTGCGGCTATTGGAAATCCGAATTCCAAAATATATGTAAAGAATCCGGTGCTATGCTCACTATGGTAACTTGGCATCACCAGCCAGTACAAATCAAAAACATGGGCAAATAAGATCCAGAGACTTGCAAACTTCAACCGCTTCGGATCCATTTTTGCGGGCTGCGAAAGAAGCACTGAATACGGGACAAGAAAGTGTATGACAATCAGAAGTATTGACATAATCATCCAGCCGCCTTCCCATCTTTGTATAAACCAGAAATTCTCTTCCGGCAAGTTTGCATACCAGATGAGCAGGTATTGGGAGAAAGCTATATATGCCCAAAAGTTAATGAAGGCAAAAAGTAATGCTCCGAGCGAAAACAAATGGTCGTTAGTCATTCGAGGATGCAGATAACCATGCTCTTTCAACCAGACTGTAGTGTAAGTTACAATTGCGAGTGAAGCCAAAACACTTCCTGAAAAAAAGTACACACCATATATAGTTGAAAACCAATGCGGCTCAACGCTCATCAGCCAGTCAATTGAGACCACGGAAACCGTTATGGCAAATATTGGAACAAATATTGCACTGAGGATAATATTCTTACGGGTCAGGTTCTGATCTTTAGTAAGATCCTGTGTCTTGGAATTTCTGCTGAGAAGACTGTAAAACAAGCTCCAGATTCCGCCGGCAACCAAAATTCTTACAATGAAAAATGTTGTATCAAGATAAGGTGCCTTCCACTTAAGAATTTTGTCCTCACTTACCGCTTGCGGTTGAGCCCAGTGAAATACACTTTCCATATTCATCAGCACGGGAATGGCCAATATAATAATGAATAGCACAGACGCTGCATAAAATTCATTTATTCTTCTAACCGGCACGCTCCAGTCAGCACCGGCTATATATTCAAGTGCTACCATAAAGAGACTTCCTGCCCCGATACTTACCAAAAGCATGAAGGCGATAAGATAATTCATCATAAACCGGTGAGCATCTATAAAGAGACCGGTTATTCCAGCCGCTAAACCAACTCCGAGCAGCAAGAATCCGAGATTTTGTACCCTGACCGGTAGATCCTTTTTAACCCACATTTTATCACTGTGCGACATTAGAGATAATCTCCTTTCTTACCAGTTTCACATCTTCTTCAGTAGAATTCTTTGCTCTCTGCAGGACCCGGATATATGAGGTAATAGCCCATCTCTCTTCGTCATTTAGCTGCACCGCATAGGCAGGCATTACATTCTGACCATTGACTATTACATGATAGATATTTCCGTCTTTCCAGGTTCTTACTTTTTCTGAGTGCAAACTGGGAGGATTTGGGAACTGTTCTCTTAAGCGGCTGTCCCCGTCACCGTAATTACCGTGACACGGGGAACAGAAAGTTTCATACTTTTTCTTACCAAGTTCAAGAAATGCCTTTGAAGGCGCAAAGGGATTTGTCAGTGGTTTCTCAGGTTGAGTTGTCAGTTCTGAATACTCATACGGCATAAATCCGCGGGCAACCGTTCCATCAACCGGTAATCTCATCGACCTGCCATCGGAAAAAAATGTGCTCGATGCCTGTACATCGCTTCTGAACTGATCAGTCATCCAACTGAATGGCTGAATATAAACAGCTTTGTTTAATGTTACATAGGTTAGCCCGGCGACCACGAGTGCTATGCTGATCTGAAGTCCAATAAACTTTTTATCAAATACCGGATATGCTTCCTTAACCGGGTAATATATTTTTTCAATACTATTGCCTCCTAAACTTTCAAGAAAACTAACAGCATCTGCTTCATTAAAAAGCGGATCTTCACTTTCTATAATGACGCCGAACTTATCCATTGATACTGCTTTCATAAAATTAGTATCATGAACCGGATGTGAGTTTGACGGAAACTTAAAAAAGAACGTCAGCATACCTATAACCGTGGCAAGAGTAGCCAGAAGAACAGTTACTTCAAATATGACAGGTACGTATGCAGGGAACGCGAATAAAGGTTTTCCGCCTATATTCATAGGATAATCAACATTCATCGTCCAATATGCAAGCATCAGTGCCAGACCTGTACCTGATAAACCGAATCCGAGTGTTACAAAGCCAAGATTTGATGGTTTTAACTTCATCGCAGTATCCATTCCGTGAACCGGATAAGGAGTGTGAACATCAAATTTTGTATAACCTTTTTCAGCAGTTTTTGAGGCAGCAGAAATTATTTCATTTGGAGTATTAAATAAGGCCGAGACTGCGAATAATTTATTATTTCTTTCCATTAATGATCTCCATGGTGACTTGGCTGAGCATCGTCAGCTACTGCTTTGATTTCAGCAATCGAAACTACTGGAAGTGCTTTAGTAAATAAAATTACGAGAGTAAAGAAAAGACCAAAACTGCCTAACAGAATTCCAAAATCATATAAAGTCGGGCGGTAATATCCCCAACTTGACGGCAGAAAATCTCTGTGTAATGAGGTGATGGTGATAACAAAACGCTCAAACCACATTCCGACATTTACAAATATCACAATAATAAACATTACCGGTATTGATCTTCGTAATTTCCGGATCCAGAAAAATTGCGGGAAAATAACGTTGCAACTTACCATTATCCAATATGCCCAGGCATAAGGTCCGAATGCTCTGTTAACAAATACAAATGATTCTGTCTGATTACCGCTGTACCAGGCAATAAAAAACTCCATTGCATAAGCATAACCAACCATCATTCCTGTTGCGAGAATGATTTTATTCATTTTCTCAAGGTGATCGATTGTTATTAGATGCTCAAGATCAAAAATCTTTCTGACAAATATCAGAACGGTGACCACCATAGCAAAACCAGAGAATATCGCTCCTGCAACAAAGTATGGAGGGAAAATTGTTGTGTGCCAGCCAGGCATAATTGACACAGCAAAGTCGAATGATACGATTGTATGCACCGAGAGCACAAGCGGAGTTGCGAATCCTGCAAGAAGCATATATGCTTTTTCATAATGCTGCCAGTTTCTGTGAGAATGTCTCCAGCCAAGACTAAATACTTTATATATAGTCTTACGGATTCCTTCTTTAGTTCTGTCGCGCATTGTCGCAAAATCAGGAATGAGCCCAACATACCAAAAAACAAATGACACGGTAAAATATGTTGAGACCGCAAAAACGTCCCAAATAAGCGGAGACGTAAAATTAACCCAAAGACTATGCTGATTCGGATAAGGGAAAAGATATCCTGCAAGCCAGGGTCGTCCGGTATGAATAATTGGAAATATTCCTGCTGTCATCACCGCAAAAATGGTCATTGCCTCAGCAAACCGGGCAATACCATTTCTCCATTTCTGTCTTAGCAGATAGAGGATTGCAGATATGAGTGTACCCGCGTGACCGATACCAACCCAGAATACAAAGTTAACGATCGGAAATGCCCATCCGACCGGCTGATTGTTTCCCCAGAGACCGGTACCGTAAAGGAGTGAGAATCCGAGTGAAATGGCTCCTATCATGAGGGCTGTGACCGAAACTGACAAAGCAATTAAGAATTTCTTGTCAACTTTAGTTTCCAGCGGTTTTGCAATCAGATCCTCGATCTGAGCTATGCTTAACCTGCCGCTGACTATGATATCTTCTTTAGAATAATCTATATTCACTTAGACTTCCTCCGAGTAGGTATTCGTGAGCTTTGCAATATACGTGACATTTGGTCTGGTATTAAGTTCTTCAAGAAGATGATAACCAAGATTATGTTCACGCAGTTTTGATATTTTTGATTCTTTGTCGTTCATGTCACCAAAGACTATTGCTTCGGTTCCGCATGCTTCCTGACAGGCAGTCGTGACATCATCACCTTTAATTTTTCTGTTTTCAGTCGCTGCGACCATTCTTGCATCAGATATTCTCTGGATACAGAACGTACATTTTTCCATTACACCTCGTGAACGGACAGTTACCTCAGGATTTGCTATCAGCTCAAACGAAGGCGAGAGCTGATATCCGTCAGCAAAATGTTCACGGAAGTTAAAAAAGTTATATCTTCTTACTTTATAAGGACAGTTATTAGCGCAGTAGCGTGTACCAACGCATCGGTTATATACCATCTGGTTCAGTCCGTCAGGGCTGTGGGTAGTGGCCGCAACAGGACATACATTTTCGCATGGAGCATTATCACAATGCTGACAAAGCATCGGCTGAAGTTTAGCAGAAGGATTATCAGGGCTTCCAGAGTAGTACCGGTCGATTTTTATCCACTGCATTTCCCTGCCGGCTGCAACCTGATCTTTTCCAACAATCGGGATATTGTTTTCTGAGTTACAAGCTACAACACACTGACCGCAACCAGTACATTTATTCAGATCAATAGACATAGCCCACTTCACTTCAGGATACTCATGATCTGCATAAAGTGTATGAAGCTCATGTCCTCCGTGATGAATGATGTGAGGATCCCTCATATACTGAGCTACCGTAGCTTCTCTGATAATATTGCGTTTCAGATGCTGGTCTGCAATCATCTCGTCCTCAAAAGCGTGATGATCCTGAGTGGAAACAATTTGTCTGAATTCACCGGTAACTGACACCGCGACTGAACCAAACATCCACGGACTTGTTGTAAACGACTTTGAGAGCAGAACATTTGCATTATATCCTACACCGTTTGCCACCACTGAGGAATTACTTCTTCCGTAACCGGTTTCAATACTGATAAAATTATCTGCTAAACCAGGTTGAATCAGAGCTGGTATCTTAAGAGCACCTTTTTCGCTCTTAATTTCAAGTACATCGCCGGTTTTTAGATTAAATTCTTTTGATGTTTTGTAGGAGACTGCTGCATAATTGTCCCAGGTAACTTTTGAAACCGGATGCGGGTTTTCCTGAAGCCATCCGTTGCCGGCAAATTTACCATCACCGGTAGCTGTGCCTTCTGTGATCAGCACTACAAAGCCCTGATAATCAGTCTCAATAGAAGTTAACGACTCAGTCGCAACTGCATTAAGAGTCAGTTTAAAGACTGGTGCTTCATTAAAAAGGTTATATCCGTCGTGTAATGAACCGAGCCAGTATTTTTCAAAAGAAGCAAGTGACATTGATTTAGGGAATACGGATACAGCCCAATTTTCCTTCAGGTAGTTGTGATATCCGCGTTCATCATAATTTTTAGGATCACCTTTTAACCAGTTAAGCAGTATTGATTCCTTCTGACGGGTGTTATATAACGGCGCAATAACCGGCTGCATTAAGCTATAAACACCTGTTCTTGTCTGAGCATCACCCCAGCTTTCAAAATTATGATTTATCGGCAGCACGTAATTACTTAAAGATGCTGTTTCGTTTAACTGCTCCGTTAATGAAACAAACAGACCGGATTTCTTAAGAGCATCTTTCAGACCGAGATCTTCAGGAAGATTATAAACCGGGTTGCAATCCAGAGTCATCACCAATGCCACATTTCCTGAATTCAGACTGCTTACAAGTGTTTCAAACTCTGAGAAAGCTGATGGCTGTGTAAGTTCAACTGCAGAAGATGCAGTATTGTACACTGCTGTGTTGCCGAGTATCTCGTTGAGCAGATTTACTGCTACATGAGTTTTCTCGCTTAATGCACTTCCGGCATAAATAATAGATCTTCCCCTGTTGTTTACCAGATCTGAGGCCATATTAGAAATATCATTGAAGCTGATTCCGTTTTCGTCACAGAACTTATTCAGGTCAAATTTGGAAATCACACTGGCTAAACTGCTGAGTGAACCCGGAAGCTGAACCCCTTTTGAAGCGACCAGGTACTGAGTAAGAGCCAAAACAAATTCAGTTTGTTTATCAGGGCGCAGTCTGAATCTGTGATCAGCATTTAAGCCAGTGAGTGAAAAATTTCCTTCAACAGCATAAAGACGGCTGAAGTTTTTCACATCGTCAACATTCCGGTTTTGTACAAACAGGCGGTTGTTTTCAACCAGGTTACCTTCTTTACCAAGAAAATCACCCTCTAAAGCAACGATAACTTTTGCTTTATCCCACTGTATAAGGGGGACCTGACTACCGGGATAACATTTTTCCCAAGCGGCTTTTCTTACCGATTCATTGAACTGGCGGACTGTATATACCCTGGTTGTGGGGTATTTTGTCTTAAAATCGCTGATAAGTTTTAGGAATGTTGGTGAAGTTATCTGATTGGTGATAAGTGCAATCTCCTTTGAACCAGCGGTTAATAATGCTGAAATAACTGCATTATCAGCATCAGTCCACAACACCTCATTAAGGAAACCATTAGAATTCTTCGAGGGATATTGTATTCTTGAGGGATCATACAAATTAAGAATGGAAGCTTCACCTTTTGAGCAAATCTTTCCTTTATTAACAGGATGCTGAGGATTACCGGTTACTTTAATGGGTCTCCCCTCGCGGGTTTTGATTAAGATACCGCAAGACTGTTCACAACCTGTGCAGGTAGAAGCATAATAATTAGGGAGTCCTAAAGTTACTTCTTCCGGCTGCTTGTTATAAGGGATTATCTCACCCTTATCGCGGTAGTCAGAACATCCCGCACCTGCCAAAGCAGCAGAAGCGCCAAGAAGCGCTAAAAATTTTCTTCTTGAGACTCCGTTAATATCTGTATTAGGATCAAAATCTTTTGTTACACCTTCTAAGAATTCGTTTTCTTTGATCTTTTTAAAACCAGAGTCATTCTGAAGTTCTTCGAAACTTCTCCAGTAGTGAGGATCGTTTTGTTGCTTGTGAGAATCGTTATTGTTATTAAGCTCTGACATCATTCTTTCCTGACGAGTTTCTTTGAACAGCGAGTGGTTCCGGTTTGATTATGATTTTTGGCTTAGTTTTAACTGTGGCCACAGATGATAAAACTTTACCGGTAAAGAAGTTTTTCAGCAGAAAAGTACCAATGACTCCGCCGCTGAGAAGCCCGAAGAATTTTTTCCTGGAATGCAAGGTCTTATTTGTTTGTTCAGTATTCATATTCATATCCATTTCCATAGCTCCTATCTGTGGCAGGCCCAACAATAGTCAGGTCCTTTATTTACTGATTTCAGGTAAGGCATTTTTGCTTCAGGATTGCGGTGACAATCAAGACAGGCGGCCATCGTGAATGAATTTACCTGCCCAACCTTATCCATAAGCTCGACATTACCATGACAGCTTTGGCATTGTATCCCCTTGTTAACATGAGAGGCATGGCTAAAATAAGCGTAATCCGGTACTTTGTGGATTCTCTCCCATGAAAGTTTTTTCCCGGAGTTATACGAATTTGTCAACTTGATAATTTCAGGGCGATCTTTCCTGGCAATAGAATGACAGTTCATGCAAGTGGCTACCTGGGGAATGGAGGCATGACGTGATTTTTCCACACTGGTATGACAGTACTGACAGTCGATACCCATCTGTCCGGCATGAAGCGCATGTGAAAAGGCAATTGGTTGATCCGGTGTATAACCTACACCGTCTCGCTCAGCTCTCGAGATGAAGTATGTCACTGCAAATGAGGTAAGCACCACAAATACAGTAATAGGCAGTCTTATTCGAAGCAGGTAATCGAGGAAGTTGTTTGACATCTTTACCTAATTTTCTATTAATAGCAAGGTGTTAAAAGCACAGAGGAGTGCTTTTTTGAAACAAAGAATTCTTTAAAGACTTTTTTAAGATAAGGTTCAAACTTATAAAAATAAGAAGTTAAAAAAAAACAAAATATCCCCTTTTTTAGTTGAATTAGCCCTTTTTGTAAGCTCTCATAATCAGTTCAACGGGATGAAGTACTTCTGTGGTTTCACCGACCCGCTCAATTCCCCCCTTTATCTGACCGATACAGCCCGGATTTCCCGTAATCACGATCCGAGCCCCTGTTGACCCGATGTTTTTCAGCTTTTTGTCCAGAAATTTCATAGCTGAATCGTATTCCATTACATTATAAATGCCAGCACTGCCACAGCACCAGGTTGAGTCTTCCAGTTCCGTGTAATTGATGCCTGGAATGCGTTTTAACACTTGTCTGGGCTGTTGTGTAATTTTCTGCGTATGGCAAAGGTGACAAGCGTCATGGTAGGTTATTTCAGCTTCTAATGGTTTACATTGGTTCTCGAAGTCAATTTCTGCCAACAGTTCGGTAATATCTTTTACCTTTTGGGAAAATTTCAGTGCCTTTTCGCGATATTCGGGGTCATTTTCTAATAAATGTCCGTATTCCTTCATAAAAGCACCACAACCTGCCGAATTTGATATGAGAAACCTGTAGTCCTTCCCGGCAAAATTATCAATATTCTTTTTTGCCAGATCGAGTGCTTTGCTCCCCTCCCCGTTGTGGGCATGAAGAGATCCGCAGCAGACCTGGTTTTTCGGTATCAGGACATCGTACCCATTTGCTGTTAGCAAACCAACTGTATCATCATTTATTTTACCAAAAGCATGCTTCATGAGACAACCAGTATGAAAAGCCATTTTTTCACCTTTTGCTAAGCCGGAGGCATTCTCAACTTCCTCATATTTTGAGGCGAAAAAGCTGAACTCAGGTGACAAGGA
This sequence comes from Ignavibacteriaceae bacterium, assembly GCA_020848375.1. Taxonomy (GTDB): domain Bacteria; phylum Bacteroidota; class Ignavibacteria; order Ignavibacteriales; family Ignavibacteriaceae; genus H2-BAC3. The sequence continues at coordinate 2,444 of JADLAF010000245.1, read as the reverse complement.
TTCAACCTGGGAGAGGTTACCCGGAATCAGCTTTAAAATTGAAGTTTTCCTCACTAACCATTGGAGCCCGCTTGTTCTGTAAAAAGCCATAAAAAAGGAAAATACCGCCAGTATGGGAGCCACAGCAAGGATTCGGTTTAAGAAGAATCTCTTGATAGTCTGCTTTAAACTTGTGTCTGCATTTGCCTCGGTTATATAGTCCCTCGCGGCTTCAACCATCTGACCATATTTTACTCCCGCCGGACAGGCAGTCTCACAGGCCTGACAGTCCAGGCAAAAGTTCATCTCCTGCACAAAGGTGTCGGAAATCTCACTACGCCCCTCAGCTAATTCTTTGATCAGCCGGATTCTTCCTCTCGGTGATGAACGTTCAGATTTAGTAATGTCATAAGTAGGACAAACCGCAAGGCAGAGTCCGCAGTGAATACACTGAGTCAGGATATCACTGTGAGGCATTACTTTTTTTAGAAGATCTTTTTTGCTGGCGGTGTCAGTCACGTTCGTAAACCTCACAGGAAATTTCTACGGGGGTAAATCCGGCATACTCTATACCATACCAGACAATCTTTCCTTTATTCCTTAAGCAGTACCAGTCAATAGCAGATGATATTCTGCCAGCACTGTCAGGGAAATAAGAGTATATCACTTCACCGAAATTGATATTAATGTCTGTGCTTATTCTGTCAATCCGGACAATCGAGGAGGAATCGTCATATATCAGCATGAACAGTGATTCAACAATGTCGTTATCAGCGAGAAAGTATAAATAATCTTCAAAATTTTTACTATCTCTTTTCATTAGCTGAGAATATTCTGTTGTATCAAACGTAATAATAACTTCAGGGGTAAAAAGCATAAAAATTGAACACTCCCCTTTTGTATATAACCGCAATGAGTCAGAAACTTTTTGTTTATCATTCAAGTCTCTTGTTAAAAGCACAGAATGTTTTAGGGTCTCTGATTTCTGATAAACAGACTTCCATTCCTCTGCATTATTCTGACCAGCGAATAAGAACATACTCAGGTAGAGAAGAAAAGATAAAAATCTATTTCCGTGGCGCAGCATATAGTAATGATTCGCACTTTGGCTTGAAAGTAAATATTTTCCCTGGATTTAATATATTATCAGGATCCAGTGCCTCCTTCAGCGCCTTCATCACATTTAAGGCAGGACGAGAAGCTATTTTCTCAAAAAACTGCTTTTTAGCAAGTCCCGTCCCGTGTTCACCCGTTATGGTTCCTCCTAAAGAAACTGCTTCTTCAAATATATAATCAAACGCTTTATGGACTCTCTGAATTTCTTCATGATTCCGTTCATCAGTGAGGCAAGTTGGATGAAGATTACCATCACCGGCATGACCGAAATTTCCGATTATGAGATTAAATCTTTTTGCGGCATCTTGAATTTTTTCAAGCATTTCCGGAAGTTTACTTCTGGGAACAGTTGCATCTTCCAGTATAGTTGTGGGTCTCTGTCTGGCTAAGGCAGAGAAAGCTGTCCGTCTTGCAGATTTAAGCCGAAGTGATTCAGCGGGGTCGGCTGATTTTGATAAATACTGTGCTTTTTTCTTCAGTAAGATTGATTCGACTAAAGCTGCATCTTCAACAACACTGCTCCCTCTTCCGTCAACTTCAATCAATAACACCGCTGCCTTATCAGTCGGAAGACCAAGTCCGGTATATTCTTCTACACATCTGAGTGTTGTGTTGTCGAGAAATTCCATCATACAAGGAGTAATTTTAGAGGCAATAATTTCGGAAACAGCTTCACCCGCAAGCGGAACTGTATCAAAAAAAGCAATTAGTGTAATAGCCGAAGTAGGTTTGGGAATAAGTTTTAAATCAATTTTGGTAATAACTCCCAGAGTCCCCTCACAACCGATAAAAATATCTTTAAGACTATAACCGGCAACATCTTTAACATTTTTCCCTCCAATGGTAAGAATCTCTCCGTCAGGGAGCACCAGTTCTAACCCCATAACATAATCTTTTGTCACACCATACTTTAAACCTCTTAAACCGCCCGCATTTTCAGCAACATTACCGCCAAGAGTGCATATATTCATGCTTCCGGGATCTGGCGGATAAAAAAGTCCTCGTCTTTCAGCTTCTTTATGAAGCTGCGAAGTCACAACCCCCGGTTCAACCGTTGCAGTAAGATTTGATTCATCCACTTCCAGAATTTTATTCCAGCGAGTCATCACAAGCGCAATACTGTTTTCCACAGGAATTGAGCCGCCACTTAACCCTGTGCCTGAACCCCTCGGTACTATTCTGAATCCAGCTTCCTTTGCAAGTTTAAAGAGTTGTGATATATGTTCGGCAGTTTCAGGAAAAACAACAGCTTCAGGTTTCTGATGAAGCAGCGGAGTGCCGTCGTAAGAATAAACAATCTTATCCTCTTCGGAGGTTAAAATATTTTGTGCACCAACTATGCGGGCAAT
>JADLAF010000244.1 GCA_020848375.1 Ignavibacteriaceae bacterium | reverse complement strand
TTTTCAGTCAACTAAATATTCATAAAAAATGGCGGAAAGAGTGGGATTCCGCTCAGCGTCCTGTGGAGAACCCACGGAACGGTTTCCCGTTCACCCGCTTTTCAGTCAACTAAATATTCATAAAAAATGGCGGAAAGAGTGGGATTCGAACCCACGGAACGGTTTCCCGTTCACCCGCTTTCCAGGCGAGCCAGTTCAGCCACTCCTGCATCTTTCCGTCAATCGAATAGCTGATTTCAAAACAGACAGCAAATATATTAAAATTACCCTGAAAATCATTACATTTGGGGCTGAAACTTCTAAAGTTTCCGGTCAGGAAATTTTAAACGGAAAGATGTCCCGACAAGTCGGGATTGAATGGGGCGATATAACCGGAGAGATGCCAGAGTGGTTGAATGGGGCGGTCTCGAAAACCGTTGTGCCCGTCAGGGTACCCAGGGTTCGAATCCCTGTCTCTCCGCAATTCCTCCGATAAACCTCCCTTTTTATTATTCCCATTTAAAAACACCCCCTAAAATCGTATCTTTAGCTTTTATTTTTGGAAGAATGAGCAAAAAAAAGATCGTCATTTTAGGCCCGGCATTCCCTTACAGAGGGGGGAATTCGCTATTTATTTCCCATCTCTATCATGCTCTGACTGAAAAATTTGAGATTACACTTTTTAACTACAAACTGCTGTACCCTTCATTTCTTTTCCCGGGCACCACGCAGTACGATCAGAGCAATACAGCACTTATGAAGGCCCCGAATAAGCGGATTATTAACTCAATAAATCCGTTTAACTGGATTTATGTGGCCTCCCGGATAAATGCCCTGAAACCTGATTTAATCGTTTTTGACTGGTGGCACCCCTTTTTTGGACCTTGTCATTTTTTCATCTCCTCCTTTTTACAGAAGCGGTTTAAGGACAAAATCCTATTTATCACAGAGAATTTTGTCTCGCACGAAGGCAATTTTATTGATAAAGCTCTCACGCGGATCGGACTTTCAAATGCATCATCCTTCCTCTGCCTCTCTGCAATTGTTGAAAAGGAACTCCAGGAACTGAACCACCGCAAAAAGGTTTTCCGGTCGGAACTTCCGGTTTATGACTGCTATGAAATGGAAAAATCAGATGAACTGAGAATCAGGCAATCAATGGGTTACTCTCCGGAAGATAAAATTCTCCTTTTCTTCGGGTATGTGAGAAAGTATAAAGGTCTTGACATCCTGCTTAAAGCTCTTCCTGCTTTGGTTAAGGAGGACCCTTCAATACGAATTCTGGTTGCGGGTGAGTTTTATGACGAGCAGGATTATTACTTGAAACTGATTTCTGATTCAGGGCATGCTGATAAAGTAAAAGTAGTCAACAAATTTATTTCAAATGAGGAGGTAGGCAATTATTACGGAATTTCTGATCTGGTAATTCTTCCCTACAGAAGTGCAACGCAAAGCGGAATTCTGAATGTTGCGTATGGATTCCTCAAGCCGGTGCTAATTACCGATGTCGGCGGACTTGCTGAGTTTGTTGATGAAGATAAAACTGGTGTGATTGTTAAACCTGAAAGTCCGGATGAAATTGTTCGTGGTGTAAAAAGGTTTTTTGCATTAAAAGAATCTACTGATTTCACTTCATATATACGTAAGCGGGTCGGGAGCAACAGCTTTAACAGCATCAGTTCACTCTTTGAAGAAATTACCGAAAGCAGCCATTCATGATACTTAAAACCGACTGCATACACTTCCCCGGTGACCGTCCGTGCAGATTTAATAAAGAGACTGGACAGGTTTGCACTGATTGTCCGTACTATATATCACCATCCAAAAGAATTCTCATCATTAAATTGGATGCGGTTGGTGATGTGCTCCGCTCTACTTCAATACTCCCTGCATTGCACAGAAAGTACCCCGGCTCTGAAATTACGTGGGTGACCCGTCAGAGTGCAGTGGATTTATTCAGAAATAATCCTCTTGTGCAGCATGTTACAGCTTTTGAAAGGCCGGAAACACTGCTTAAAGTGATGAATGAGGAGTATGATATACTGATTCATCCTGACTCAAATCCCTCAAGCTGAATCATGGCTTCACTCGTAAAAGCAAAAATGAAATATGGCTTTATCACCGATTCACAAGGCAATGTCAGCCCTATGGATGAAGCCGCCTCCGGATGGCTTGAAATGGGGGCATTTGATCATCGTAAAAAGGCCAACAGGAGAAGTTATCAGGAAATCCTGCATGATATATGCGGACTTGAATATCAGAGAGATGAAATTCAGTTATTCCTTTCAACTGAAGAAAAGGAATTCCGTAATTCGTATATACAACAACACAATCTAAACCGTTTTAAAAAAATTATTGGTCTGAATACCGGCGCGAGCCCCCGGTGGAAACTCAAACAGTGGCATCAGCATCACCTTGAGGCACTTATCTCATCATTCAGCAGTGACTCAGAAACCGGAATACTGCTCTACGGCGGTCCCGATGAAAAAGAGAGAAACAAAAGCTTAAGGGAAAAATTCCCTTTTGTAATTGATACCGGAACGGAAAATACTTTGCGTCAGTTTTTTGCTCTGCTTGATATATCAGATATTATTCTGACCGGTGATACACTCGGACTTCATGCTGCGGCTGCTCTCAAAAAACAAGTAATCTGTTTGTTCGGTCCTACATCATCAGCAGAGATTGAAGATTATGGCAGAATTACGAAGGTTTTTCCGGAAATGGAATGTCTGGTATGTTATAAACCGGAGTGTGATTTTAAGCCCAATTGTATGGACCTGATATCACCCGCTCATGTTGAATCGGTTCTGCGGGTATTGATCTCCAAATAAACAGATCAAAGAAACTGTTTATTTTTTCAGTTTAAGCACGACCTGTTTTTTACCACGTTCTACCACAAAATCCTGCATTCCCGAGGTTGACTTAAAGAGGTCAATCACCTTTTTCTGTTTTGCGGTTTCCTGTTCTTTACCTGTCTTAGCATCATTTTTAACTTTTGAAAGGAAATCAGCAAATTTCGGTTTTTTAGCTTCTACACTTTCCTCCTGATTATCCTCATAACCTTTACCCAGTTTAACTAAACGGGGTGGAGGAGGGGCTGAAAACTTTGGCTTATAATCTGATTGGGGAGGGGTGTAATCTACCTGCACTGTTACAACCCTCTGCATCCTGGGGGTTTCACTTTTCACCTCACTATCAGGAACTGCATTCCGGCGGTTGAAATCCAGCTTCCCTGCATAATCTGATTCCTCAGACACATGACCCTGAAAATCTTCAGCATTTATCTTTGTGAATCGCTGTTTTTGAGCTGGTTGACTGTGATTTGTGCTTTTAAAAGAGGTTACCAGGTCAAAATCAATGTCTTCAAAAGCAAAAATCAGTTCGGCAAACACACGGTCATTCTGGTGTTCAACCTCAATGGCTTCGAGGTCAAAAGCATACACCTCCTGAAAATTTGCCTCCCCCTGAATCCTGAAACTTGAAATCAGCCCAACCTGCTGAATGCGGAACCTGAGATCAGGGAAACCTTGCATTTCGTAGTATTCATCCAGTTCTCTCAGTGCATATACCGGATCAAAGTATATAACCTCAGGAGCACCATTTATATTGACAATAATGCCATATTTAACCAAAGAAGAGTTAAATGAGGGGAAATTTGTAAGAAGACGGTAAACGACCAGACTCTTCGGTTTTTCATCATAGACGAATGCGCAGACATCGTTAAAATGGATGCCTATGGTTTTTTTTATCTTTTCATCTTTATTGATCAGCCGGAAATTGTCCTCAAGATCAAATCTGTTTTCTGAAAAGATGAAAATGTCGTTTTGCTTTACATCAAGAGTCTCTAAAATCATTCTCTTTTAATTGCTTTTCCCTAAAATAGTGATTTTTCAGGAACCAATATACGGTTTTTAAGCCGCTGATCAATTTTGAGTTTTAATCCTCGCGTCCAGCCCCCCGCTTCAGGTCTGAAGGACAAAAAAATGCCGCCAATATTCAGAGCGGCACTTAACCGGAAATGGGCCGGTTTATTTAATCAAGAGCATTTTACCCGTTTCTCTGATTATTTTACCGGTTTCCCTGCCTTTGGTTTCAAGCATATAGAAATATACTCCGCTTGCAAGGTCGTCTATGGTGCCGGTTATCTCAGGAGAAAACAGATAGTTATACTCTCCTGCTGTCTGCTCCTCATTCACTCTCACTTCTAATAGCTCACCACGCAGGGTGTAGATATATAACTTAACATAACTCCGCTCTTGTAGAGAATACCGTATGGTAGTGCTGGGGTTAAAGGGGTTTGGATAATTGCCAATCAGTTGGGTTTTCTCAGGTGTTGTCATCTCAGATTCGTTTTCATCTGCTGACGTAAGAAGCAACTGGATGGCCTGGCTCGGTTTTGACTCGTTAACTATACTGTCAATGGCGGTAACAATGTAATAGTAATTCCTGCCTGAGTCAGGGCGTTCTATGGTATAACTTGTGTCTGATCCGGCATAAATCAGCTTATCAGGAAAAGGTATAATCGGTTGAACAGTGTCCTGATAAACACGGTAACCTGTCAAATCGGTTTCATAGTTTTTTTGCCAGTGAAGAGTTACACTATCTGGTGTCATAACGGGTTCAGACACAACAGGAGCTCTTGGGGCAAGGTCAAGATATTCATAACTCCTGCCATAGGGACCACCAAGGGGACCAATATCACTTCTTGTTCCGTCAACATCACGAATCTCCGGGTCACCTGCATCAATCAGAGGTGAATACTTTTGCAGCCGGAAATCCCCTGCTTCTTCATCAACAAACATTGGGAAGAGAAATTTATTGGTTGAGTCGTGATCAAAAGCATTTTCATAAATCTGCCCCACCTTCCAGAATGCATTGTAACGTAACGTGGAAGATGCATCCGGGCTTGCTCTTATGCCGTACTTTGCATTAAGAACTATATTATTACGATGGTCGTTGTCAAAATTGCACCAGATTGCTGCACCTCTGAAATAAATTGCACTCATAAGATTATTACGGGAAAATATTTTATTGCCCTGAATGCAATGGTCGTTTGCAAATCTATTCACCGTAGTTATAAAGATATTGTTAGCTACAAGATGTGGTCCACCGTTTACCAAATACATTATTTGCTCTTCAGAGTAAAAAGTGTTACCAACAATAAAACATTTTATACCCCAGGGTGCAGCATCATATTTAGCGTAACTGATATTACAGTATAAATGAATTTCTGATCCTGAATTCGATCCTCCATTCCCACTAAAAAATGCACCATTCTTTCCAAAATTATTTTCTGCAACCACAATCCCTTTGTGAATGTTAATATTTGCAGAATTAGAAACAACAATATTATTTCTAATAAAAAGTGTATCAGAGATCGCAGATATAATCCATATAGCATGATATTGAGCAGAAGTGGTATTTTCAATATAAAAACCATCAATTGTCCCACCACCTCGTATCTCTATTGCACCTCCTCCTAGAACATCTTTTTTAATAATAGTACTATCAGACCCGGAACCTATTAGATGAATCTTTTTATAACTTACAAGCGCTTCAAGATATTCTCCTTTTGCCACATAAATTGTATCTCCTGGTTGTGCAAAATCTATACATTTCTGAATACTGTCACTTGCAGTCTGCCAGCTTGTATAAGGGGGAGTGCTTGTTCCGGTTTTACTGACATAACGGATTTCTGAGAAAACAGATAAACTTATACTTAACCAAAAAAATAGTATATATTTCATAATATTTATCCTTTTACTTCAGGTACATTGTTTTCTGAACAGCACGGAAGCTGCCAGAAACTAATTCTATAAAATAAACCCCGCTGGAAAGATGGTTTTCTGGTCTAAATGTATGCGAATACTCACCAGGCTCCAATACGGAATTAACCAATTCTGCAATCATCTTTCCGCTAATATCGAATATCCGTAAAGTTGTAAATCCACGCTGTTTAATCGAGAAGGATATGACCGTCTCAGGGTTAAACGGATTAGGGTAATTCTGCTTCAATGAATATGAATTTTGACTTTCTTTTTTGAGACCATTCTTTTGAAGAGCAGTTCCCCGGACTCTGTTATACTCAATTGTATTTGAATTATAACTGGCAGTCTGGTATCTGCCTCCGGGCAATAACACTGTAACGGTAACATAATAATCAGAAAAGGTTTCGTTCATAATCGGAACCCCTTCTATTATTGAGGTGCCGCTGTCAATGAATGACCGGGCTGTACTGCTTACTGTTGCTAATAATGAAAAAACTGTATCCTGTTTCTTTCTATAAATTTTGTAAGAGAGAACTGAATCAGTGCCTGGAAAGTCAGCCCAGAGCAGTCTGGGATATACTCCAGTACGGCTTTTTAACAATGAATTGCTCCATTTTGAAACATTAAAAGAACCAGTGCTGTCAATATATGTATAGCCGGTTTGGCCTAACCCCGCACCTGAATCAATTTGTAAATTGGCTTGAAGATAATAGTTCCCCGTTACGGTAAGGGTATCAGAAGCCAAAACTCTCAGATTTTCTTTCAGAAATTCTGTCTCCTTAACCTCGTCATTGCTCGTAAGTTTTCCTCCAAATCTGATTGTAGGTGCAACCTGAAATAATTTGCCATCGCCACCGTGAATGGCAATACTTCCTGTGAACCTGCCTGAAAAATTTGTGTCAGTACCCCCTTCAATATTCCGGAATCTAAAATTCTTAAATAATGTTGTATCAGGAGGCGTAAAACTCAAATGAATTACATCATCTGCTGCATTGCTAACCTTAGGGAATGCATTAACTAATAAAAAGTACCTATGGTTTATTGCATCTTCTGTATCGTTGAAGAATCCCAGATGATGATAGTGATGGGCTTCGGGTGTATTATTAAAAGCAATCATCGAAAGCCGTTTTCCGCTCTCATAGGAAGAATCTGCAAAATAAACCGAGGGTGTAATTGCCCTTTTTGCCTTGCTTAAAAATTGCCCGGTATAAATCAGTTTCTGCAAATAATCTCCATACACTCCCTGAATTCTGGGTTTAAAATAATTCTTTAAATTATCATACAGCGATGTTGTTACCCAGGTTTCACCGGTACCTTCCAGATTGTAAACAAGTCCTTCTGAAACCGGCAGAGGTATATGTTGATTTGGATCAGTCTCATCATAATATTCCAGACGGGGATAGGTAGAATAATTGCTCAACAATAATCCCTTTGTGCCGTTTGCCAGTGCTAGGTGCATTTGTGCTGTTAACTCTTCATAGGCAGGTTTTCTCCAATAATAAGCTGTCCTCGCCGCATTGATATAAGACATTGATTGAACAATATGCCAAAAGCCGGGGAAATTGTTATGTGCTTCTTTTAGTCTATTGTTCAGATGCCAGAGTGTTGTGATGCCATTTGAATGATATTCTTCCGGAACCGTATTATACCAAAATGGCAGATAGTAAAACATAAAATTAGGCGGTTGAACGGAATCAATAAACTGCTTTATGGTCGGGTTTCCATTTCTTATCCCATCCCACTCAGGATACAGTGAGTTAATTGGCGGGTTTATATTTTTTGCTTGCAAACTATCATATAATACTTTAAGAGGGCTGTATAAATCAATTGAATGTGGCTCATCGTAAGCGAGCCAGCTGATAATTGAAGTGTCTGGTTCAAGATTAGTAGTTTGGTTTGTCAAATCAATAGCAAAATTTTGCGGTGAAGTAATCATATACTCATTCCAAATCCTGTCATCAAAACATTCTATGCTTTGAATAAAAAGATCTCGATTTCCAAAATAATACAGCTGATAGTTTATTCCATCCTTAAACGTAACAGCATCAATATAATTCACATCCTCAGGGGTGGGGTGATACTCTGGTCCTTCAGGATTTGACTTCACAAGAGGATAAATTTGTGCCAACTCGTCTAATTTGTATTGCAGAACAATATCCTTAAACTGATTGCTAAAATCCTTTGCATAAAGTAATGTATCAGCAATTTTGAAGGTGTCAGTTCCAGCTATATGAACCACTGCTAACGAGCAAACCTTAGCTGTTGTAGAAGTGGTATCGCCTGAAATCTTCATTCGCCAAACTAAATCATACACAATATGATCGTCACTATAATATCTGTTAATGAACCGGTCGTATTGGGCAACATTTGGACCGCTGTGTACTGCTTGTCCGGGTGATTCACTGGTTTCAATTTTCCAGTAAGAAGTCCCTTCGATATTGACCTGAATTCCCTTTGAAAAACGTAATTCTTCTGTATATGAGCTAAAATTCTGTGGTCTGGGTTTATAAATAGTGCGCAACGCAGTTGAAAAGTTAAATATAAAATCTTCTTCAGAATGCCAGTTATTAGCGATAACCTTTAATCCGGAATCACGGATTGTGGGTAAATTGGTCGTATTTATCCTGTGAACGATAAAATTTACACCAAGATCTTTAATTTGAGTAATATTATTGTTCATTAGAAAGATACTTGAGTCAGGATGATTTGCCGTAACCACCCCATAAGGGAATTTACCCTGTGCAGACAACTTTGCTGTCCCGAAAAACAGGGCGAAGAAAATTAGGACGAGGAACGAGAAACGAGGAACGAGGGTACCCATGGTAGCTCCACAAAAATGTTATTGTATGGTTAAAAATATAACAAAATGAAACAATTTTCAAGTTTTTTCTGTGTGTGGAGGTTTTTAGATAATGAGAATATGAAAACTTACGGAACTTGGAACATAGATTTTATCTAATTCAACAAGAATTTAACCGCCTGGCAGATCTTGGATTGGTTTTGAAAAGTTCACTTATAATCAATATCCTCTATGCCGCCAACCGATATACCTTCATGCAGGAGCATGTCTCCATTTAAAATATTTGATTCATTAGTACAGCCAAATGACAATCTGGCTTTAAGCCAAAAATCATATATCCAGAATAATTTCTTCTTATTGATTGAGTCTCAGCATTGCGCCGGATTATTATCCGGCGGTGCGAATATATATACACCGCACAATCGCCCAGCGAACATTTTCATCCCTTCGTACAACCAGATGACAATCTGGCTTAGATGAAAGCTATTACACCAAGCAGGCAATTGCAGGCTGCGGCATGTTTCTGCATCAGAGAATCCTATAAAATAAAAAAAGCCCCGTAAAAACGGGGCCTTTTTAATTAAAAATTAAGAATTAAGACCAATTCATACTTCATTCCGCCGCGGCAGATCATAATTCATAATTATTTTAGAATAACCATCTTCTTCATTTCTGAGTATTTCTTTCCTGAACCGTCAAACTGAAGTTCGTAGAAATAAATACCGCTTGTGAGCTTTTCACCAGCGCGGTTTGAACCATTCCAGCTAAGCTTATAGGTGCCCGCTGATTTAACTTCATTCACCAGTTCATTGATGATCTGTCCGAGCATATTGTAAACAACCAGTCGAACGTTTCCGCTGACCGGCAATGAGTATTCAATTGTCGTTTCCGGATTAAATGGGTTTGGATAGTTCTGACCCAGACGGAAATCATCCGGCAAAGCAGAAATCTGATCTTCCTTTGTGGAAGTGAGAGTTCCCGTCAGATAACCGATTGAGTTCAGACCATTGAAGCCTGATGCACCAATGAGGGTGCCGACGCCGGTGGATTTATTTATAGTAAAAAGCTCGCCATTTTGAGTGGTTGCGCCTTTTACTCCGTAAAGCACACCATTTTCATCAAATTCAATATCATTGGTACTGATGCCATAGCCGGTTGTGCCAACTAAAACAGTGTCGCCTGTCCCGCGAACTACTTTCACCACTTTGTCTTTACCGCTGCCGATAGCGCGATAAACTGTAGCCCAGAGTTCGTTGGTAAAAGGATCAAAAGCGATGCCAGAAAGATTTGTTTTAACCGAATCTGTCATGGTCATTGTGCCGTTTGAAAGGTCAAATGTATATATTTTACCTCCGCGTTCAGCAAGGTGAAGCGTTCCTGAAGTATCAAACGACATACCAGTGAAAGTGGTTGAAGGGATATTGAAGAGTGTATATGCGTCACCTCCGGTGCTGTTCAGTCTGAACAACGATGTTGATATTGCTTCGGTTGACAGACCATAAGTGATCTTTGTTTTTGGATGAATTGCTAACGAGGTTATATCGCCAAAGTTTGACCCTGTGCCAAGTTCTGTGCCGGCACCGGTGTTTGCATTCAGTTTGAGAACTTTACCTGATTTGGTTGCGGCATACCATTCTCTTTCAGAGGCAGGATTTATTTCATATCCGCGAGCTGAGATTGGTATTCCCTTATATACTGCATCATTGCTGTATATATAAAGAGTATCTGTTAGAACAGCCACTGCCTGAGGAGTAAAAACCACGCCAAAACTGACCGAGTCATAGGTGGACATAGTCATGGGGAAGGTCAGATTTTCAACTATAGAAAACAGTCCTGATTTAGTATTAACGCTGTCCACTATAAGATTATCCGAGCCATAGTTGGCGAATCCGGTTGCCAGCGGCTGACCGGAAAAACCAACCTCGACAGGAGAAAAGTTTAATTTAGAACTAAACGGATAAATAGATGCTCCTGCATAAGGTTCTAAGCGTAGTTCAGCGAACCAGGTACCCCATGTATTAGTACCTGCAACGTATTCGGTAAAAACCCACATATTTAACTGATTTGTCGGGTCTAACCAGATACCGTTATAGTCACCCCATCTGTTTCTGCCTGAGCCAAAGTCTTTTACATAATTACCAAGACCGGCTGCAAGCTTTAAACTGCCTCCAAACTCAGCAGCATCTCTTCTTTTCCCGGCTGCAAATGCACCCACGTACTCATTTGTTCCTGATCTGCTGAAAGTAACCGCAACATTTTCCATTTTATCAACTTCAATCGCTGCATATATATGCCAGAAACCCGGTGCTCCGTAAATTTGCTGATGTTCTGTTGTCAGTGTATTCAGATTCATACGCAAATAGTGAAATGAGGAATATGTTGCAGCGCCGGGAGTTCCCACACTGTGGACTGCCCACATCTTATCCCCCCACACTTTTGGTTCGTTTCTGATAGCAGCACCGGCACCTTCAAGCAGAATAGTGCTTCCGCCAAGCTGATTTGCATTCGGCGCATTGCTATACTGAGCAACCGGAATAAGATGTCCGGTCATAGAGGGTGTTCCAGAAGGATCACTAATTTTGTAAACGACCATATAGTTTGCCCCGCCGCTCGGAGCATGCAGAAGCGGATAAGCTCCTCCTTCAGAATATTTGATTGAAGGGCGGATATTAAATACTCTTGAACCAAGCTGCTGCGGATAGCGTATATCCCACAAATCATTCCAGGTTAACGGACCTGCCTGATCAGCATAGAGTTCACTTTTCTTGATGATTCTTATTTTAACACCCTGAAATGACGCGCCAAACTGAAACTGATTCGAAGTTATATATAAACAGTTTTCGTCATACCCGACACCCTGGTAGTCACCCCAGGTTGAAGTTGAGGTTGTACCGTTCAATGTTGATGAAATAGCCCAGTTATACCAGGTACCCATTGGTATCGAGTCATCAGAAACTGAGATAAGGAAATATCCTCTCTGCGGACTGTCATTCTGATCAAGCCATACCATAATCCATCGTTTTGCGTAATGATCATAAAGCACCTTCGGATCAAATGCTCCTGGACCAGACAGCGTAGAAGAGTACCAACTGTCGGCACTTATGGTCTGAACCAGGTTGCCCTGTTTGTCATAAATAGCAAAGTTTGAGTTAACAGTTGAAACAATATGAGTAGGACCCACTGCCAGATACGGATCGGGCGGAATGCTGTTGGTCTGGTTCATTCCGTTGAATGAGCTAAGTAACAGAGTTTCTTCTGTATTTGTTGGGTTGTCAGCACCCGCGTTCGGGTCCTGAACAAAAACATCTTCAGCTTTGACGTCCGGTGTATTAAACTGGAAATACATCGGTTCAATAACGGGATTATCCTTATTTTTTGTCGCAACTGGTTTCGGCGGATTAATAACTGACTTATTGAATGTATAAGTTGATGTTGTTGTACCGCTCGGCACACTACCCTGCGCAGGTCCCTGATAAAGCGCCTGTGCAAAAGCCGGGGAGTATGACAGCAGCGTTAAAATTAAAAATAGTAGGAAACGCAGGTGCATTCCAACCTCCTGAAAGTAAAAATGAATAATGAATTAAAAACTTTTTATGCCTCTAAAGCAAAATATAGAAAAATTTAGCCAATTTGAGGGCTGTTTTTTAGGCAATTATTTAGCACGACTTTTAGGTGCTATCCAGACGTAAAGCGAAGGGATAATGAACAAGGTAAGCGCGGTAGCGAATATCATCCCTCCGACAACCGCGATACCCATTGATACACGGCTCTCTGACCCTGCACCAAGTGCGAGAGCTATTGGCAGAATCCCGAGTATTGTGGAAAGACTGGTCATCAGGATAGGGCGCAGACGAGAAACAGATGCATTTACCACAGCATCATAAACAGACATTCCCTGTTCCCTGCGCTGGTTTGCAAACTCTACAATAAGAATTCCGTTTTTTGTAACCAGACCGATAAGCATCACCATACCGATTTCACTGAAAATGTTCAGTGTCTGGTTGAAATACCAAAGACTAAGCAGAGCTCCGCTGAGAGCAAGTGGGACGGTAAACATGATGATAAAAGGTGATCTAAAACTCTCAAACTGCGCGCTGAGAACAAGGTAAATCAGCAGCAAAGCCAGCAAAAAAATGAAAGCTATCGAAGAAGAACTTTCCTTAAAATCCTTTGAAGCACCGTCTAACGCTGTTGAGAAGGTTTCATCAAGAACGGCCGCTTTTATTCTGTCCATCTCCTCAATGCCGTCCGAGATGGTTTTACCTGGGGCAAGCCCGGCAGATACCGTTGCTGAAACATACCGGTTAAAACGATAAAGCTGGGGCGGATTGCTAGACTCCCGCATGGTAACAATATTGTCAAGCTGAACCAGTTCACCGCTTTTACTACGGACGTAAAGCACCTTTAGGTCCTGGGGATCTGCCCGGTTATAGCGGGACATTTGACCCAGTATCTGATATTGTTTTCCGTCCTGCACGTAATAGCCAAATCTGCGACCACTGTAAGCAAGTTGAAGGGTTCGTGCCACATCCTGAACAGAAACACCCAGGTCTTTTGCCTTATTCCTGTTAATGTCAATTACAATTTCTGGTTTATTGAATTTTAAGTTGATATCGGAAACCGCGAAGACCGGGCTCTTACCAACTTCTTCCATGAACTTTGGAATTACTTTTCTCAGCTTAGCAAGGTCGTTTGCCTGAATAACATACTGAACCGGAAGCCCCCTTCCTCCCCTTGTTCCTATTGAGGGCTCCTGGATAACTATAGCCCGTACATCACTGAACTGAGATAACTTTTTGTTGAGTGCTGTAAACACTTCCTGCTGGGTTCTTTCCCTCTCTTCAGGGTCTTTAAGAATGAGGCGCATAAAACCAGAGTTTACCGAACCACCGCCAAAACCGGGTGCCGTAACTGAAATAAATGCTTCAGTTTCATCCTGGGCTGCTTCCTGTGCAGCGGCAAGCATCCGCGCAATGTAGTCATCCATATAATCAAATGTGGCCCCCTCAAATCCGGTTATCTGAACCCGAAGCCCGCTTCTGTCCTCAATAGGGGCAAGTTCGCTCTGCATGGTTGAAGTAAAATAGTATATGGAGCCAAATGCAAATAACAGCACTCCGATGGTGGCAGCAGGACGCTTTAGAAATGCGTTAAGAAGCCATTCATAGTTTCTATTCATTTTTGTAAAAACCGGCTCGGTTGCATAGTAAAATCTTGAGTGCTTGGTTGCATTTCTGAAAAAACGGGATACAAGCATCGGAGTAAGAGAAAGTGCTATCAATGAAGATATGGCAACCGCCGAACCAATCATCACTCCAAACTCTTTGAAAAGTCTTCCCGTCAGCCCCTGAAGAAACAGCAGAGGAAGAAATACCGAAATAAGCGCAGCCGTGGTAGAAATAACAGCGAAGAAAATTTCCCGTGTACCTTCATAACCGGCGGTTTTTGAGTCCACCCCCGATTCAATCTTGCTATATATATTCTCAAGCACTACTATTGCATCATCAACCACTAATCCGATTGCAAGCACAATACCAAGAAGTGTAAGCACATTTATGGAAAAATCCATAAGATACAGAACAAAAAAAGTGCCAATGAGCGAAATTGGTATAACAATAACCGGTATAAAAGTGCTTTTCCAGTCACGCAGAAAAAGAAATATAATCAGGATAACCAGTCCGAACGCGAGCAAAATGGTTTCTTCAACTTCCGAGATTGATTTTCTGATGAACCTGGTTACATCAAATCCGATTCCCAACTCAAGGTCCCTAGGCATATCTTTTTTGAGAATTTCAAGCCGGCGGTAAAACTCATCTACAATTTGAATATGATTGGAACCGGGCTGCGGCACCAGCACGACACCAACCATAGCTATGCCATCTCTCCTTAAAACCGTGCGTTCATTTTCTGCACCAAGTTCAGCATATCCAATATCTTTTAGACGGACAAGTGAATTATTCCCCGTTGAGACGATAAGATTATTAAAGTCCTCAGGAGTTTTTAGCAGCCCAATGGTTCTGATGGTCAGTTCCGTGCTTTTACCTTCAAGCCGACCAGAAGGCAGCTCAAGATTTTCAGTACCGATGGCCTGAAAAACCTCAAGTGGGGTAAGTTTATATGAGGCAAGTTTGACTGGGTCGAGCCATATTCTCATTGCATAACGGCGTTCACCCCAAATCTGTACCTGTGAAACACCCGATATTGTTTGTAGCCGCTCTTTGAAAAAATTATTTGCGATGGCACTCAGTTCAAGGAGACTTCTCTTTTCACTCTTAACATTCAGGAACACAATAGGGATTGCATCTGCATCAGCTTTTGCAATGATGGGGGGATCAGCGTCAGGTGGGAGCAGCGATATTGCACGGGATACCCTGTCTCGTACATCATTTGCACCAGCTTCCATATCAACGTTCAGGTCAAACTCGACTGTTATTGAACTCCTTCCATCTCTGCTGGTTGAAGTGAGTGAACGTATTCCCGCGATGCCGTTAATTGACTCTTCTAACGGTTCAGTTATTTGCGACTCAATTACATCCGCGCTGGCACCGGCGAAACTGGTAGTTACATTTACAATTGGGGGGTCAATGTTAGGATATTCTCTTACGCCAAGATATGTGTAGCCCAGTACACCAAAAATGACAATGAACAAAGAAATAACAACCGCAAGAACCGGTCGGTCAATACTTAATTTATAAAGACTCATTTTACTCTCTGGCTGACGTTTCAGCTATGGTGACCGGTGAGTTTGGTCTCAGATTTATAATTCCGGAAATAATAACCGAATCCCCTGCGGCAAGTCCGGATGTTATGATAACCTGCTTTTCATCTCTGAAGCCAATTTGGACGGGTCTGGGTACCGCTTTCCCGCTGCTATATATAAACACCCGGTAACCTAAAACATCAGGGGTGATCACTTCAGCAGGCAGCACTATTGAACCCGCAGAGCGTACTATCGGAAGCTCAATGTCAGCGAATGCCCCGCCGGGGATAATGTTACCGGGGTTCAATGCAACTGCTCGGGCTTTAAGACTTCTGGTCGTAAAATCAATTTTTGGTTCTATAGCATAGATTTTAGCAGTGAATTTTCCTTTAACTCCGTCAAGTGTAAAGTTAATTCTGTCACCGGTACCAACAGTCCCAAAATATCTTTCAGGGAGCGAGAAATCAATCTTCACGCTGTCCATTTTCTGAAGTGTAGTTATCTTTATTGAAGGGTTTACATAAGCCCCTTCGCTTATATATCGCAGCCCGGTCACTCCGTAAAAAGGTGCCCTGATTTCAGTTTTTTCAATCTGTGCCGCTATCAGGTCAAGGTCTGCTTTGTTTGCGTTAAGTTCATTTAAAGCGGCATCATAGAGTTCGCGACTGGTCGCATTTTTTTCAAGGAGGATTCTCTCTCTGTACTCTCTGTCTTCCAGAATTTTCTTTCTTGATCGGGCTTTTTCGTACTGCGCCTGAAGTTCGGAGTCATTAATCTTCACTAACAAATCCCCTTTCTTAACCGTTGCACCTTCTCTGAAATGAATGGTAGTTACCCTGCCGTTAACCTCACTCACCAGAGTCACTTCTTCATTCGGGATTATGGTCCCAACCGTCCTTACAGATCCGGTCATTTCAGTTGGCTGAACCACCAGAATATTTACTTTCAGTATTCTTCCGCCTGCCCCGCCGCTTTTTCCTCCGCCGTTCTCATCCGGTTTGCTATAAACGGTTAGTTTGAGAATTACTAAAAGTGCTAATATGAGCATCACCGAAATTATGACTATAGCTTTTTTTGAAAACTTCATATTATAATTCTTTATGGAAAAAAATGACAGGTAGCTGCGAAAATATTGCAGAATTTGCCGGAAAACTCTTAATTTCAAACATAAGTTCAAAAATAATTAAAAAATAGGCAATTTAATGGGTAAATTTAACCTTAATAAAGTCCAGGAAATCCTCCGTTCAATGAATTTTGATGGCTGGATACTCTATGATTTCAGAGGAAGCAATGACCTTGCTCTGGCAATTATGGATATCTCCCCAAAAACCCATTTAACCAGAAGGATGTTCTATTTTGTTCCCGCGAACGGAACTCCAGTAAAAATCGTTAATGCCATCGAAGCTCATAACATGGCTCACCTTCCCGGTGATGAAATCAGATACTCCTCTCATAAGTCCCTGACTGAATCTTTAAGCAAGACCCTTAAAGGATACAAAAAGCTCGCTTGTGAGTATTCTCCCTTGAACGCTATCCCCTACTGCTCACGAGTTGATGCAGGTACAATTGAGTATCTCAGGTCATTTGGTGCGGAGCTTCACTCAAGTGCCAACCTGATAACCCTGCTCGATGCCATCTGGTCGAAAGAACAGTATGAAGAAAACAATGCTGTGGCAAAAAATCTGTATCAGATTTGCGGTGATGCGTTTAAACTGATTGGTGATACTGTAAAAGCCGGCAACAATATAAATGAATGGGCGGTGCAGGAGTATATACTAAAACGCTTTAAGGAAAACGGGATGTGGACTGACCACGACCCAAACTGCAGCGTTAATGAAAACTCAGCAAACCCGCACTACACACCAACTCCTGAGAAAGCCAAACAGATTAAGAAAGGTGATTTTGTTCTGATAGACCTCTGGGCAAAAACCGGTCGAGAGGAATCAGTATGGTCTGATATCACCTGGGTAGCTCATGCGGATACACACGTTCCTGAAAAATACCAGAAGGTATTTGAAATAGTTAAACAGGGACGCGATGCTTCTTATGATCTGGTTGTTGAACGCCTTATAAACAAGCAAACCATTATGGGTTTTGAGGTAGATGATGCAGCGCGTCAAGTGATTGAAAAAGCAGGTTACGGTAAGAATTTCTTCCATAGAACCGGCCACTCAATTACAACACAGCTTCACGGAACCGGACCTCACATGGATAACTTTGAAACACGCGATGAACGATTACTGCTGCCGGGAGTTTCGTTTTCGATTGAGCCGGGTATATATCTGCGGGGGGACTTTGGCATCAGAAGCGAGATTGACGTTTTTATTGACTGGAACGGCGTTCCCGAACAAACTGGAGGTGAGGCGCAGCAGTTCGTCCCCGCTCTGCTCGCTTAAAAATTAAAAAGGGGAGCAGTTTATTTACAAACTGCTCCCCTTTGTTCTGTGCAGGGGTCCTAAAAATCCGGTCGGGCTTTTTTCCCGCCTCTTCTGAAGAGTAAATCCTGAATCTCCTTTCTGAATTCCCGTTCGAAGATAATCAGTTTTGCAATCTGTTGATCATTCAGTATATCCCCCTGGCTTCGTATATATTCAATCCTTGAACTCATCAGTTCATCCTCTTTCTGAACTATTTCATTCACTAATGCCTTAAAGTCTGCCCTGGTTTCTGATTCAAGCTTTTGATGCAGTGCCTCGTGCAAACTGTCAACTGCATCCTGCATTATCCTTTGACGATCCTTGAATTCTTTTCTGCGGACAAAGAATTTAATACTGGCATCTTCATCCATATCAAGAATCTCAAGCAGCTTTACTTTTTCAAGCTGATCAATTTTTTTCAGGGCTCTCTTTTC
Organism: Ignavibacteriaceae bacterium; assembly: GCA_020848375.1. Lineage (GTDB taxonomy): Bacteria > Bacteroidota > Ignavibacteria > Ignavibacteriales > Ignavibacteriaceae > H2-BAC3. The sequence continues at coordinate 36,205 of JADLAF010000244.1, read as the reverse complement.
CATTCTGGGCTGTGCGGATACTGTCATAAGCGGGAACAGAACTATAAACAGCAGTAAAAGAGTTCGTTTTGTAAACATATATGAACCTATAAGATTTTCTTCTTTTCTAATTGTGCAATTATTTCATCAAGATCGCTGTCTTCAAGAAGCTGACCAAGTTCATCCTCGGTAGCAGGTGACTCCCTCATAATCAAGTGAAGGTCATCTGATCCGGCTGAGATAATCTCGCGGAAGGAGTTATAAACAGTTTCGGTAATTTCCGCCGGACTTTCAACTGCCATTTCTTCAATTGTCTGTAACCGACTATAGTCTGATACTTCAGGCAGTGTGCCACCGGAATAATTATCTACCTGAACACCCTGAGACTGTACAAGATAAAAAACCAGAATTACCGGTAGCACTGCCCCGGCCGAAAGACGGAAAATCTCGAATGGAGACAAAGAAAACGCAGACAGTTTTTGAGGCACGGCAGAATCAAGTCTCTCTCTGAATCGTGGAATCAGTGTTTCAAAATAGCCGGTATCTGAACTCATAGAGGAAGTTTCTTTCAGCGTTTGAAGTCTGGTCTTCAGCCGTGAAAACTCCTTTAACTCTTCAGGCGTCAGATCATGAGCGCTGCCAGGCACCCCATCAAGAGCATTAAGTATCTTCTCATTCATTTTCATCGGTCATTAACTCATTTATTTTTTTTAGAGCATGAAAGTAATTAGCTTTTAAACCTCCGGTTGACTTACCGGTGATCTCGGCAATTTCTTCGTAACTCAGTTCATCAAAATTTCTTAGGATAAAAACTTCCCTTTGTTTAACGGGAAGTTTCTGGAGCACCATATCAAGTCTTTTTAGCTGCTCCTTATTTTCAATATCTTTAACAATGTCATTATTTGTGTCTGAAAGACTTCTTACATCCTGGCTGATAGGTAAAAATCTTCTCAGATTTTTTCTTTTTATTAAATTAATGCTTCTGGTGGCTGTAATCCGGTAAATCCATGTGTAAAGACCAGATTCAAACCTGAAATCTTTCAGCTTCTTATAAAGTACAATCAGCACCTCCTGAACCACATCATCCGCATCAAAATGATCACCGGTCATCCTTCTGGCATGCCAGTAAATCCTCTCACGGTAGCGGTGCACGATCAGATTAAAAGAGTACTCATCCCCTTCCAGGAATTCCTCAACAAGCTCCTTATCTGATTTTTGTTCCTTCATACACCTTTGCAGTTTCTTATAAGACACTTCTGGTCGGTGAAAAGTTTAAAACTGATTTGAGGAAATTATTCTCTCATGAGGTTTAAACCCCGCCAACGCAGCCGATGTCTATAACTCAGACAAATAAAAAAATTCTATCACAATTTAATGAAGGACACAATTATGTTACGATCAATAATTCTGATGCTCGCTATGGCAGTTTTTGCCTTTCAGGTAACTGTAAACGCTCAGGGACGAGGTCCAAGAGATGACAGACCTGAATGGGGTAAAAAATACATGGAAAAACTGGATCTGACTGATGCTCAGCAGGAAAAAATTGAAAAACTGCGCATTGACCATCAGAAACAAATGGTTGATTTGAAAGCTTCGCTTGAAAAAGAGCAGATTGCCATGAAGGAGCTTCTCGGCAAGGATGACCTCAGCCGTTCCGCTTATGTTGCTCAGCAGGATAAATTAGCTGCTGCCCGCGATAAAATTCAAAAAGCAGTAGCCAATCACCAGATGGATATTTATGAGCAGTTAAATGCAGACCAGAAGAAAACCTGGAGAGAGAATCACCGCAGACGCAGCAACGATAGCAAAGGAAATTTCAGAAAAGGCGGCCGCGGTCCGGGTAAAAGAGGCCCTGGATTCGGACCCTGCTGTATTGATTAAGTAAAAATTAAAACCCATCTGGCGTTGGCCAAACATGGGTAAACTTACACAACCTCACAATCTTCTTCAAGTTAAAGCACCTCCTATTTTTGGGGGTGCTTTTCCTTTTTTCGCTCCCTTAAGACAAAATTTTAAGATAGTACACCTTGAATTTCATGGGACAATTCGTGTACGATAAAATTATGAAAAACAGCTTAGTTCAACTCATCTTGAGGCATTTTCTACTCCGCCAAAATAGCATTTGACTAAATCAAAAAAATTTTGTAAAATTCAAATGGTTTAAAAAACATTTCTCCTTTCTTCTGACTCAGGCGGATACAAATTCATTTGCGCCTGAGATTGTGGACAAACGAGAGAAATTTTAGTTTTTTAGCGGGTCGTAATCTGACAATAAATTACAGGTGAGTTATGATTTTAAATACTCTTCCTAAATTACCGCTATTTTGGGCCGCTCGGGAATGTATTGTGAACCGGGATTATCTTAGCTCGTATGAATTATACAATCTCTCTCCGAACCAAAATTTTGCATTCATTTTTTCTCAACTGATTTTTCCGTTATCATTCAAGCTGCCATTATTTGGGGCATGTTACAACTTATCTTCTCATTGTAGCATTTATTTCTTGTTTTTATTACGACCGTATTCCCCAAACCGCCCCAAACATCAAAAACTCCTTTACCTTTCAAAATCAAAATCATACCGTAAGTTTTATATAACGTTCCTAAACTGGAGTCCTTTATGAAAAATGTATCCCCTTTATTTGGTCTGTGTTTTGTAATTGCAATGATTCTTCAATCCCCTGCGCACCCGCAACCTAAAGGACTTACCAGTGAAATCAGACAAGCATTTCTTAGATCTAATGAAATCACCACTGTTATATTCAATTACGGAGCTATAGCAAAGCCAAATTATTTAGGCAATCGCGCAGATTTAGCATATAAAGGGTTAGGTTATATGTTTGATTTTGGTCCAGTAGTTGGTGCAAAAGTACAGAGTGCTACAGGAGATTCGGTTATAATATTTTCAGATCCACAGATTCTTGCATCACAAGGAGATTACGATCCGACTGGAACCCTTAAATGGGGTTGGCTGCCCAGACCAGGATTTGCAAATCCTCTCAGTAATGAATTTGCATCAAAAAGTAAACCGGAGACCTGGCCAACAGATTGGACAGACTGGCCGGAAGATTCCGCGTTCACTGGCTCTCTCGACGAGGTGTATTTTGTTATGGACGATTTTACAAACAGAGAGTTTTTATATTTCCCTTCATCACAAGATACATCAATACGTGGGCTTGGTTTAAGTTGTGAGGTAAGGATGATGCAATTCGGCGGCAATCTCGCAAATTCATTAATTATAAAATACAGGTTAAAAAATGAAGGTACGAATCCGCTCAACAATCTCTGGTTTTCATTTTATGGGGACCCTCATATTGGGGGCCCAGGTGATTATGCTGATGATGCATTAGCATTTTATTCAAATCCATATTCACCCCGATACCCGAATACTTCTGGTTTTATACATTGCCTTGATAGTGATGGGAGTGGTGAAGGCAGTTTAAAAACTTATTCATTGAATTTTGTGCCGCTTGATGGCTTCGGTGAAAATAAAATTGCCTCGTTATTTGCGGAGAATTATGGGATTCTCTTCCCAAAAGATGATGGTGCATTTTATTCAGCACTTGAAGCCGGATTAAATGCAAGAGATACCATAATTGGGGAAATGGATTATATGCTGGTGTTCAGCGGGGAAAAATTTTCTCTATCTCCCGGTGAAACCAAAGATTTTGTGTTGGCCCTGGTTTTTGCAGACGGTTTATTGAAATCACTGGAAAGCGTGAGTGAGATAAGGCATCACTACTTATGGAGAGAGATGCAAATTACACCTTCGGCTTTTGGAGGTAATGTAGATTATTCGTTTGACATCACTCAGTTTCCTACAGGGGAACAATCAGGTATTATCACATTAAACTGGGCATACACAGGGCTCTCACCAGATGCTAAACTTTTTATTGAGATTTCTTCCAACAGCGGTGGAACATGGCTCGCAGTTGAAGAAAACCTGCCAACTAACGGCTCCTATTCCCTTCAATCTGAAAATTATCTTGATGGTAAAAACTATTTGGTAAGATTAGTTGCCTACAACCCTTCCGACAGGACAAAATACTATTATAAAGTTGTTCCGGAAAAGTTTACCATTAATAATGCAGTAAATGCTCAGCCGGAGATACAAGTAATAACTGACTTTGAAAATCTGACTGTCTCACGGCTGCCATTTACTTTTGAATTTAATTGTGAAGATGCAGATAATAATATTCTTAATTACTCTTTGTATTATCAGATAGCAGATGATTCAGCTTTTATACCTGTTACTTTACACAGACAAGTGGATGCGGGGATTAATCAAATTGTTTTGCCAGAAGGTAATCTTCCTAACCGTTCAACATATAAATTGAAATTTGTTCTAAGTGACGGTATAGTTGATACAAGCATTACCACCGCTCAATTTAGTATTGAGCGTGATGCAGGATTTTATCCAGAGAATGCAGTATTCCATAAATCAGGATTTTCAGATGCGGTACTTCGTCCGGCAATAGTTGACCACCGGGGTATTAATTATGGTAGTGAATATGAAATTACTTTCAGTCATCTGCCACAAAAGGATTCGGTTGGTTTTATCTCTGTTAAAAACTTAACCACAGGAAGTTTGTTATTAGACAGAGAGAAATTATCACCTTTCGGATCAACAACACCATTTGAAAATATCTATTTGGATATTTTTGATGAAGCTACAAGGATCAATTACTCGCAAACTGGCTTTACTGATACATTGCTGAATTATTATTTCTCAATTCAACTCCCTGTGACCATAGGTAATCCATCGTATTGGAGAAAAACCCCAGAGGACTGGATTTTAGTTTTTAATTCTCTTGATACAAATAGCCAGGGAAATTATTTATACCCTGCTGACACACTGATAAACCAGTCCTCAAATCCTGTATTAACACCATTTCGGTTGTGGAGTTTATCACACGGAACTAAAGGTAAGGCGCTGGTATATGAACCTGCCAGTACACGGAACGGAAAATGGGATAAAGGAGAATCGGTTATCCTACGCCCGACATTTTTACAACATAATTTAGATCTTACCTGGCAAATTAATTTTTCCTTCCCGGCTGACATTGCCCCTGCACAGGGTGATACACTTTTTATAAGTACCATTAAAGGACTTTCACCGGCAGATACTTTTATTTTTAGAGCGGATTCAAATTTTATTCTCACTTCGATCAACGGAAATTCCTTGGTGCCAATTTCAAATGCATTGTACAATAATTATCCAAATCCATTTAACCCCACTACTGCAATTAAATTTACTTTGATAAATAATGCCAATGTTGAACTCAGAGTGTATGATATTCTGGGAAGAGAAGTGAGAAACTTACTTTCAGGTGAGGTTACTTCAGGTGAACATACAGTACAATTTGATGCCAGTTATTTAGCCAGCGGGGTTTACATATACCAGTTGAAAGTAAACGGAAGCATTTTGCAAACAAGAAAAATGCTATTGCTGAGGTGATTGCCGGACTAAATCTTAATATATCCAGTTGGATTAAGCGAAAAAAAGACTCTTACCGATTTTAATAAGTTGGCACATTGGAATTCGCATTACAGAAGTACTTGATAAGGAACGGAGAGAACTGACTTTGATAATTATTAACGTATTCGTTACATGATAACCCATGTATTGAAGTCAGAGTTGTAGTTAACATTTTGATTGTCAAGTTTTCAGAGTCGAATAAGGAGGCACAGATGTCAACTTTTCAAAGTTTTGCAATTACTCATAATACTGATACGTCAAACTTACAAATCACCCTGCTTCGGTCTCAACACTATATCCTCCGCAACTACATTCCCCTGCAGGAAACATACGGTATAGACCAAACCGGCTAACTCTTTTGGATCCATCATCCGTTCTGCGAATTTCCCCCTCATTTCTTCTGACCAAATGGGCGTATTAGTTGCTCCCGGCGAAACGTTGATTACCCTGATGTTGTGCCGGCGGACTTCTTCACGTGTACTTTTGAATAGGCCTCCAGTCCTGATTTTGCAGCAGAATATATACTGCTCTTTGTAAACACTTTCCGGGTTATTACAGAGAGGATATTAAGTATTATACCACTTTTTCTGTTTATCATTCCGGGCAGAACTCCCTGTATGGCATGAATAGCTCCGGTAAGATTGGTAGTTATCACCTTTTCAATCAGGTCGGGGGAATCATTTTCGGCCAGAGTAAATGAGGTAATTCCGGCATTATTCACCAAAAGAGATATTTCTTTACACTCGGGTTTGCTGTTAAGAAAAGAGTTGATTGACTTATAGGAAGCCATATCACACTCAGCGATGGTAATAAAACCGCCGCCCTGAGCTTCAAGACTTTTTAGTTTTTCTAAATTTCTCCCGGTTGCCAACACTCTGTGACCGTTTGAAGAAAATGCTAATGCAAGTTCCCTGCCAATGCCGGAACCCGCTCCTGTAACCCAGACTACCTGCTTACTCATGAACTCATTTTGCCAAGTTTAAGCAATGAAAGAAATTCTGCGCGTGTGCGGGCATCTTCCTTAAACTGACCTATCATGGAGCTTGCGGTGGCAGATGAATTTTGTTTTTCAACACCGCGCATCATCATACACATGTGATTTGCCTCTGATACCACAGCTACGCCGATCGGAGAGAGATATTCATCTATCACTTGCGCAATCTGTTGAGTCATTCTTTCCTGCACCTGAAGCCGGCGGGCAAATACTTCAACTAAACGGGGTATCTTGCTCAACCCGACAATTTTCCCGTTCGGTATATACGCTACATGCACTTTACCCCAGAAGGGCAGCATGTGATGTTCGCATAAACTGTAAAAATCTATATTCTTAACAATTACCATCTCATCATATTTTTCCTCAAAGATGGCATTATTAAGAACTTCGCTGATATCTTTTTTATATCCGCTCGTGAGAAACTCATAGGATTTTGTAACCCTTTTGGGTGTATTCAGAAGTCCTTCTCTTTCCGGGTCTTCACCTATCTGTACCAGCAGTTCTTTAACAAGCGTTTTCATCGTATCATTATTCATCAACATCATCCTTTATATTCAACGTAATTGTTTTCAGTCTCGTAAAGCTTTACCGAATTCAACTCCCCCGCGGGTAGCTTATCAGCCAACTGGTTCCATATCCCCATTGCGATATTCTCAGCCGTTGGGATGACACCGCTGAGGAAAGGCACATCATGATTCAGATGTTTGTGGTCAACCAAGGAGATAACATTCTTTTTGATTATTTCTTTTAGGATTTTCAAATCGAGAAGATATCCTGTTTCGGGGTCAATTTCCCCTTTAACGACTACCTCAAGAACGTAGTTATGACCATGTCCGTTTTTATTCGCGCATTTGTCATAAACGTCATTGTTTTTTTCATCACTCCAGTCCGGATTATATAGCCGGTGTGAGGCCGCAAAGGTTTCTCTTCTTGTAATGTAAATCATAATTACTTAAGCGCCTTCAGTACTTCATCAGCGTGTCCGTTTACTTTAACTTTCGGGAAAATCTGTTTTATTTTTCCCTCTTTATCAATAATCACTGTCGTGCGCTCAACTCCCATATATTTTCTGCCGTACATACTTTTTTCTTTCCAGACTCCGTATTTCATGAGTATCTCTTTTTTCTCATCACTCAGCAGATCAAAAGGCAGTTCATATTTTTCGATAAATTTCTTGTGGGAAGCTGCTGAGTCAGGACTTATACCAAGCAAAACCGCTTTTGCTGTTTTAACATAATCAAAACGGTCTCTGAAATCACACGCCTCCTGTGTGCAGCCGCTGGTCAAATCTTTCGGATAGAAATAGAGGATAACCTGTTTGCCGGCAAAATCCTTTAACGATACTTTTTTACTGTCCTGGTTAAGTAATGAAAACGCGGAAGCCCTCTTTCCAATTTCTAACATGGTTGTTTTCCTGCTAATATTTTTTTAGAGACGTATCTGCTTCATCTGCCCACCGCTCAATACCCCCCTCTACATTATAAACGGCGGGAATACCCTCCGCAAATAACAATTCACAGGCGGGCAAACTTCTGAATCCATGATGGCAGATGACATAAATTTTTTCAAAGTTCCTCAGTTCACTCATTCTTGCCTTAAGATTGCGCAAGGGAATGAGTACCGAATTTTCAATGTGGACAATGTCATACTCCCATTGCTCCCTTACATCAAGAAGTATGGCATTACTCTCCCTTTTTAATGCATCTGCGGCTGCGGGTGGTTCGATCCTGTTAATCATTTCAGGAGATCGATTCTATTGTTTTTTTAATAGCATCATAATTCGGTTCTTCTCCCGGTGTTGGCAGAATTTCCGCATAGCGGATTATCCCGGCTTTATCAACCACAAAGGCGGAACGTTTTGAAACACCGTTAAAGTCCCATTTTCCCGCACCAAACACATCTATATAAGAATCGTAATCTCTGATGACGGTTTTATTAAAATCAGAAAGCAAATCAAACTGAAGACTATTTTTCTCAGCCCACAGGGACAAAGAAAACGGACTGTCAACACTGATGCCTAATACTCTGGCATTCATGTCGTTATATACTGACATGCCATCACGGAAGGTACACATCTCTTTGGTACAGACTCCGGTATTTGCAAACGGGAAAAACAAAAGAACAACATTCTGTCCTTTTAATGATGATAAAGTGATTTTTTCCCCTTTATGGCTGTGAAGACTGAAATCTGGTGCCGGGGTTCCTACTGATAAACTCATATTTTATTTCCTTTTTTTATTGTGGTAACCCCTTTGGTGGGGGTTTAGTTCCTGTTATAAATAAAAATCCCGCAGGTTGCTTTGCGGGCTTATCCAATTAAAGAAGACCTTGTAACCTGGTCCACCGGTTGAATCCCTCTTCTAACTGCTCGAAAGATTCGATTGCGAAAAGAACCGGCTGAAGATGCCAGACCTCATACTCCTGATTAACTATTGTCTCAGGGTCAAATGGCTTGACCTCAACCGCGTCTGAAAGTGCATGTTGAACTTCGTTTAACGAAGAAACGATACCTGCACCATAAATTCGTCTTCCCTCCTCAGTATTAATAAGACCAAATTCAGCCGTAAACCAGTGAAAGCGTTCGAGCCAAATATGCTGTTCCCCTTCTGCTTTGAGCGCGGCCTCACCGAACTTCTGATAAAAGTTAGCAAAGTTCGGATTAGTCAGGAGCGGCATGTGACCAAATATATCGTGGAAAAGGTCCGGGGCCGGGGTGTAATCAAGCTCTTCTTTCCCGCGGATATAATCAGTTGAGGAGAATATTCTCTGACGGAGTAATTCAAAAAAATTCTCTTCGTGTATGAGCCCGGGCACTCTGGCTACCTTCCAGTTTGTCTCCTGCGAAAGCACACCGCTAAGCTGTCCGAGAAACGGAATTTTATCCGGAGAAAAACCCATAAGCCGGGTGCCTTGGATATACTCATTACAAACCCTCCCCTCAAGCAGCCCCATTTGTCGGGTGAAGAGTATTTGCCAGGTATCGTGATCATTCGCCGGATAATCAGGATACACAATCTCAGACCCGACAGGTACTTCACCGCTTAGTTTCTGAGGAATGCACCGGGGGTCAACCCCGTCAGCAACGGCTTTTTCATAAGCCGTGAGGAGCTCTTTTTTCTCAGTTGACATTTTAAACCTTTAAGAATATTTAATGACTTAAATTATACAGAAATATCCTTTATTTCAAGGAGGAACCCAGGGTTTCTCCTACTGGAAATCAGTCAATAATATTGACTTCTTCCTCAAGCTTTATGGAAAATTTTTCCATCACATCGGTTTTTATCATTTCTTTTAATTCAAGAAGCTCTGAAGGATGTGCATCGCCATAATTCACTAATACAAGTGCCTGCTTAGGGTAGGTCCCGCAGTTTTTGTACCGCCTTCCCTTCCAGCCCGCCTCCTGAATCAGCCATCCAGCGGGTATTTTGACCACATTACCGATTGGATAAGCAGGAATTCCCGGATGTTTTTGCTTAAGGGCAGTAAATTTAGCTGTCGATATTTCCGGATTTTTGAAGAAACTTCCTGCGTTTCCAATTTCTGCCGGATTGGGTAGTTTTGCTTTCCTGATCTCAATAACTGCTTCCCTTACTTCCGCAGCTAAAATCCCATCTGATTCCCGTTCTTCAAACCTGATAGCTACATCTCTATATCCAAGTATTGGGGTAAAGTGTTTACGAAGTCTGAAAGTAACATTTATAATAAAAACCCGCCCCTTTAACTCATTCTTAAAAATGCTGGTTCTGTACCCGAACCTGCATTGGGCACCAGTAAGGGTAAAGGTAGTACGGTTTAAAATATCATAAGAGGTTACCGACTCGATAAGATTACCCGCCTCCTGACCATACGCCCCAATATTCTGAATCGGGGCGGCACCGACCGTACCCGGTATAAGGGACAAATTTTCAAGCCCATACCAGTCATTTTTTACAGATGTTTCTACAAAACCATCCCAATTTACACCAGAAGCGGATGTGATCAGGTAATGCTCTTCATCCTCCCCGGTAACTTCAATCCCTTTTAGCTGGTTAAGTAACACTGTGCCGTTATAATCTCCGGAAAAGAGGACATTACTCCCGCCGCCTAATATCATGCGCTTTCCTTCTGAGGAACTGAGATCAGCAATGGCGGCTGAAAGATCGGCCTTGTCACTCAATTCAATTACCCTGTCGGCAATGACATCGAGCTGAAAAGTATTACTGGATTTTAGGGATTTATTTAAAAATTGAAGCATAATTATTTAAAATACTTCTTGAAAGTTAACCAATCCTTGTTTTATTATTAAATTGAGAATTAATTAAAAAGGTAAATGCAGGATTAATGGAATCGTTACAATTAGCCGGTGTTCTGGTCGTCTTTCTGATCATGTCCGGACTGATGTTTTTCCGGAAAATTCCCGCGCTGCTTGCACTGCCGCTGATGGCTTTTTTCATCCCTTTAATATCGGGGGTTAGTCCTGAACATGTCTTAACTTTTGTTCTGGGTCAGGGCTCAACCCGGCTTGCCGAAGCTTACACTATCGCTATCTTTGGGAGTATGTTAAGTATCATGCTTCAGAAAACGGGTGTTGCTGAAAATTTTATAAAATTGGGAGCAGAGCTCGCTGGGGACAAACCATGGACCATCGCTATGGTGATGATGCTGTTTATAATTCTGCTTTTCACAACCCTCGGCGGGCTGGGGGCAATCATTATGGTTTCAACAGTCGTTCTTCCAATTCTTATCTCAGTTGGGCTTTCCCCCATTACCACAGTTGGGGTCTTTCTGCTTGGTCTGAGCATCGGCGGAATTCTAAATGTGGGCAACTGGGCAGTATATATAGAAGTGCTGAAACTTTCCCCTGATGAAGTCAGATTTTTTGCCCTTATCATGTTTGGAATATCCTTTGTAGTTGCAGCTATCTATTTAACTATTCAGCTATATCGGGACGGACATGACATTAATTTTAAGAAAATAATTCTTTCTCTTGGTCTGCTCATCATGATCGGTGTCTTGTACTTCCCGGCAAGCGGAATGATTGATCAGAGTGCCTCTGCAAGAATTGTGCTTTTCACCATTTCAGCGGTGGTTGCTCTCAAGTATATCATACTTTCAGGGCTGCTCCTTGTGGTACTACTCTCATTGAAGAGAATTTTTTCAGGCAACAAGAAACCTGGAATTTTTTGGGGGGCATATCTCATCCCGGTAGTACCCCTTCTGCTCATTCTGGTCTTTAATATGAATTTTATCGCAGCGTTTATTACCGGGCTTATATATGGTTTTCTTACCACATATCAGAAGAACAGTCTTAATATATTAGTCAGGTCAATACTTGAAGGGGGCTCGGTTGTTATGCCCGCTGTTGCGCTAATGCTGGGCATCGGGATGCTTCTTAATGCTGTTATGGGTCCTTCCGGAAATGCCGCTGCTTCATTGTATCCGGAAGGGTGGCCTGTACTTTCATTATTAAAACCTGTGATCTCATCTATAATCCCAACTGGAAAATTGTCATTTATAATAACATTCGGGCTTGCAGCCCCGCTTGCTCTTTACCGCGGACCTCTGAACGTCTGGGGAATGGGTTATGGTATCGCAGCGATTTTGCTTGCTTCCGGTATGATACCGGGTGCAATTATGGGGATGCTTCTTTCAGTTGGTCAGATTCAGGGAATAAGTGACCCAACCAATACTCAAAACGTCTGGCTTGCAAATGAAATGAGAGTTGAAGTTCAGAAAATTTTATGGAATACCATTGCTTATACCTGGGGTATTGCAGTCATGGGTTTAGCCGTTTCAGCAATCATTTACTACCCGTGAAGCGCAGGAAATCATAGCAATGTTTAGAAATCCAAATGAATCGGTAACGGCACGATGAGAAAAATTAAAATAGGAATAGATGTAGGCGGTACTTTCACCCATGCGGTTGCTGTTGATTTAGCAGATTTTTCGATTGTTGGTAAAGCGTGTGTTCCCACAACACACACATCTGATAAGGGAGTTGCACGTGGTGTTGTTGATTCAATGCTTCAGCTTGTCGGGGATGCCAAAATTCTGGCTGAAGAAATTAAGCTTATAGCTCACTCAACAACTCAGGCCACAAATGCATTGCTTGAAGGTGACGTTGCAAAAGTAGGAGTAATTGGTCTTGGGAAAGGATTTGAGGGAAAACTTTCACGAAAGCAAAGTGATGTTGGCAATATCGAGCTTTCTCCTTCAAAATATCTTTCTACTTTTTACAAATACATTGAGACAACTGACCCTGACTGGAAAAATTCAGTCCCCGGAGTAATCAAAGAATTATTAGCTGCGGGTGCATCAGTTCTTGTTGCATCGGAGGCATTCGGCGTAGATGATCCGGAAAATGAAGAATATATAACCAAAGTTGCGGTGGAGATGGGAATTCTCTGCACACCCGCGAGCCGAATTTCCCGTCTGTACGGACTTCGTGTGAGAACCCGGACAGCAGTTATAAACGCAAGCATGATGCCAAAAATGCTTGAAACTGCTAACCTCACCGAGCAGGCAGTTCGTGAAAGCGGTATCTCTGCACCACTCATGGTAATGCGCTCTGACGGCGGAATCATGGATATTAATGAAATGCGCCGCCGTCCGATTCTCACCATGCTCTCAGGTCCCGCGGCCGGTGTTGCAGCAGCACTGATGTATGCAAAAATTTCGGATGGGATATTTCTCGAAGTAGGCGGAACCTCTACTGATATCTCCGTCATAAAAAATGGAAAGCCGCAGGTTAAAAGCGCTCAGATCGGAAAGAATCGGCTTTTCCTCAGAACTTTAGATGTTAGAACACTCGGAATTGCAGGAGGTTCCGTTCCTCGCACAGATGGTAAACATATCACAGATGTTGGTCCACGCTCTGCGCACATAGCCAAACTGCAATATGTTTCCTATGCAAACGAATCAAACTTCACAAATATCTCAATCGAAAAAGTCAAACCTGTGGACGGTGACCCGTCAGATTATCTGGCAATAGTTGACCCCAAAGTACAGACGCGAAAATTTACTATTACCCCAACAGGTGCTTCCTATTTTTTGGGATTCGTAAAAGATGCCGGACACGGTTTTGCAAATATGGTCAATATAAAAAATGCCTTCGCTTCTCTTTCAGTTATTTTTAGAAGACCTGCTGAAGAACTGGCTAAGGATATACTCACCATCTCCGCCAAAAAGATTAAACCAATTATTGAGCAGCTTACACGCGAATACAAGCTCGACAAGGATATGCTCCGTTTTGTAGGCGGAGGTGGCGGAGCTTCCGCAATTGTTCCATTCACCGCGGAATATATGAACGTTGAACACAAAATCGCTGAAAACAGTGAGGTGATTTCTGCTATCGGAGCAGCATTAGGAATCATCCGCGACTCTGTTGAAAAAAACATCATTAACCCGACCGAGGGCGATATCCTGAACCTAAGACAGTTAGCAGTGGACTCAGTCCTAAATATGGGAGCATCCCCTGATTCAGTTGAAGTCACCATTGAAATTGATAACCAGAATAAAAAAGTGATTGCAACAGCTACAGGTTCAAGCGAGATGAGAACTAAGGAACTTGGTGCTAAGTCGTTGAATGATAATGAGTTATCTCTTGTAGCTTCACAGAGTATGAAGTGTAATCAGGGTTCAGTGAGCATTGAAGGTCAGACTGAGTTTTTCAGAGTGTTTACCTCACGGAGCACAACAAAATCATTTCTTTGGTTTAAGTCTGAAAGTAGAACAACCATCAGGGTTCTTGATATTGAAGGTACAATTAAACTGCAGCTTTCAAATGCTAAAGTTATCATGCTCCCCTGTCAAAACGTAAAAAATGAACTAAGCAGGATAATTTCTGAGTACACAACCTTTGGTGATGCAGGGGCACTGCTCCCCGATATTTTTGTGCTTTACTCAAGAAAAGTACTGGATTTAACAGGGCTCATGATTGAGTCACAGCTTATTTCGGTTGCAGAACTTGAGCTTAAAAACACACCTCCTGATCAGAATGTCGTAATCATATCGGCTGCAAAAAAATGATGTCTAACCAAGAGTTATTTGATAAATTACGAGGTGGGCTAATAGTTTCCTGTCAGTCAGAAGGAGACGATCCTTTTAACTCGCCTGAAGGGGTAACCATGTTTGCAAGAGCTGCCGTAATGGGTGGTGCAGTTGGTATACGGTCGCGTGACATAGAAAAAACAGCTATGATCGTACGAAGTGTAAACGTCCCGGTCATTGGGTTAACCAAAAGCAAGTTTGAAGATGGTTATGTAAGAATAACCGGTTCCTACAAAGAATTTGAGGAGATTATGGAGACCGGAATTCACATGGTCGCGGTTGACGGTACTTTCAGACCGCGTGAGGGACTAACCGGACCTGAGTTTATTGCTGAATTAAAAAAGCGGTACCTCATCCCTGTCATGGCAGATATCTCAACACTTGAAGACGGGATGGCCTGCGTTCAGGCCGGAGCGGATTGTCTTTCAACAACGCTTTCCGGATATACTACTGAGACTGCTCATAAAAAAAATGACGGTGCCGATTTTGCATTATTACAGGAATTGGTGAACAGAGTGAACATCCCGGTCATTGCAGAAGGCAGAATCAATATGCCCGCTGATGCAGGCAGGATGATTGCCCTCGGTGCTTTTGCTGTGGTGGCTGGAACAGCCATAACACGGCCAAGAATGATAACATCATGGTATGCCGAGAGTATTAAAAAGGAATCTGATAAAAAACTAAAATGAATAAAAATAAAATCGAAATAAGATTCGGAACTGACGGCTGGCGCGGTCTTCTTGATAAAGAAGTAAATCCGGCTAACATCGCTAAAGCAGCCCAGGCATTTTCGACTTATCTGATCAAAGCAAATAAGGATAAAGATAACCTAAGCGTTGCAATTGGCTACGACGGCAGAAGACAGTCAAAAGATTTTGCAAAACTTTTCGCCCGCGTTCTTTCGGGTAATAACATAAGAGCATACCTATCTGAAAAAACCGGCCCGACACCAGTTGTCTCCTATTTTGTAAAGAACAAACGGATGAACGCTGGAGTTATGATAACCGCAAGCCATAACCCCCCGGAATATAACGGAGTGAAATTTAAATCATCCTACGGCGGACCATTGCTCTCAGAACAAACACGCATGGTTGAATCTTATCTGAACAGCGACCTTGTTCAGGTCAGTGAAGATTATATCATGATTTCCGATTTGCGGAATATCTATTACAATAATCTGGAAAGAATAATTGACTTCGACTTGATTAAAGAATCAGGTGTTTACCCCCTTATTGATTCTATGTCAGGCGCTGGTCAGCAGATTATTGAGACAGCGCTGGATAACCATGGCATTCCCGCGCGTACTATTTACAAACTACCGGAAACTGATTTCTCTGAACGGCTTGCAGAACCATTGCCCCAAAATCTCAAACCGCTTGCAGAGGAGTTAAAGCAGGGGGATTACTCAATCGGGCTGGCAACTGATGGCGATGCAGACCGACTTGGTGTAATGCTCGAAAACGGAGAGTGGCTCAGCGCTCAGGAAACTATACTACTTCTCGCCGACTACCTGGTGAATACAAAAAAACTTTCAGGACATATCGCAAAGACATCTTCGGTTACAGATAAACTGAACGTGTTTGCAAGTGAAAAACGGAAAATTATAAACGTTCAAGTTGGATTTAAGTATCTATGTGAAGAAATGCTTAAAGACAACGTACTCTTTGCGGCAGAAGAAAGCGGCGGGTTTGGATACTCATTTCATATTCCCGACCGGGACGGACTGCTATCAGGACTTCTTTTTGTTGAAATGCTTGCAGCATCCGGCTATAAGAAACTTTCTGAATTAGTTGCAGCAAAACGAAAAGAGTACGGAGAAATTTTCTATGATAGAATTGATGCTCACTATATTGATAATAATAGAATAGCCCTTATCCCAGCGCTGGCAAAATCTCCCCCAGACAAAATTGCCGGTTTTAAAGTTACCGCACAGCAGGAATTTATGAGCAGCCGTGATATTATTAACGGCCTCAAGCTTCAGCTTGAGGGAAACTCACGATGGCTTCTGATGCGAAGTTCTGAAACCGAGCCAATGGTTCGACTTTACGCCGAGGGTAATAGCGATAAAGAAGTTGCTGATATCCTGAACGATGCAAAAAAACTGATTTTTACTAATTAAACAGTAATATACATGAAGAAGAATCTTTTTGAGAATAAGTACGGAAGATTTTCCGAGGATTACCGGGAGTATATTATCACTGATCCCCGCACTCCCCGTCCCTGGTTTAATTACATGTGGAATCCAAAATACGCCGGTCTGATAAGTCACACCGGCGGCGGTTTCAGTTTTGTTGATACTCCACGTGATAACCGGCTCACCAGAATGCGCTATAACTGTCTGCCTTGGGACCGCCCCGGGCGCTATGTGATGATCCGGGACAATGATTCAAAAAAATACTGGTCACTGAGCTGGGCACCGACACTCGATGTTAAGTATAAGTTTTATGAATGCCGACACGGTCTCGGATATACATCGGTTGAAACTGAATTTGATAATATTAAAGGTACGCTGACTTATTTTGTCCCGAGAGACCTTAATGGTGAAATCTGGAAAGTCAGATTAGTTAACACTGGTAAAACTCAAAAAAATCTAGGTATTTATGCTTTCACAGAACTGATGATGGGTAACGCCCTGAACGACATAATCAATCAGCCGAACGATAAACATTTCACTGATATTCATTACGATAAAAAGCATCAGACATTAACCGCCACACGGAGATACTGGGTGCTGAACAAGAAAGTTTCTGTTGAGCAGCCAAATCTTGACTGGAAACACTGGCTGCTTTTCACCAGCACACTGCCGGTTACCGGATATGATTCATCGTTAGATGCTTTCATAGGACGCTGGAGATCTGAGACCAACCCTGTTGCTGTAGAGAACGGAAAGATGGGTAATACAGAAATAACCGCCGGTGATCCTGTTGCTGCTCTGCAATCAGAATTGACATTAGCGCCTGGAGAAGAAAAGGAATTCGCTATTGTCATGATTGTCAACGATAAAGAGGAAGAGAATCCTTTTGAGGGACTGGACTGGAAGGATATTCGCAATATCTCCCGCTGTAAAAAAAGATTTGATGAATTGAATAAATGGTGGGATAATTATCTCTCTCACTTCTCTATTGAATCACCAGACGATGATATAAATCTGATGCTTAACGTCTGGAACCAATATCAGGCAGCAGTAACCTTTGATATGGCGCGTAATTCCGGATATTATCATGGTGGACTTTTGTTTGGAACCGGGATGAGAGATCAGTTTCAGGATATACTCGGTGTAGTACTGGCTGACCCTGAGCGCGTCAGGGCAAGACTGCTTAACGCACTTCGATTCCAGTTCTCAGACGGCTCAACACTGCATAACTTTTTTAAACTTACAGACTGGGGTGAAAGAACTAATCATTCTGACACACCGCTTTGGATTCCTTTCGGGCTTATTGAATATCTTAATGAAACCGGAGATATGTCAATCCTTGATGAGGATGTTACATTTTATGACGGCGGGAGCGCAAATGTTTACGAACACCTGAAGCGTGCAGTGGATTATGCTATCTCCGCAACAACAGAAAGGGGCATTCCTAAGATGATGAATGGTGATTGGAATGACACACTCGATAAAGTTGGTCCAAAAGGTAAAGGAGAAACCATCTGGGGCGGATTCTTTCTGGCATATATTATCAAAAAATCCTTTGAGCTGCTCAAGAAAAAAGGTGACTTTGAAACTCAGGCCCGCTGGCATTCAACATACGACCATCTTGGTAAAGTGATAAATGCTGTTGCATGGGATGGCGAGTGGTATATCCGGGCTTTTAAGGATAACGGCGAACCACTCGGTACACATGAAGCTGAACAAGGCAAGATTTTTATCAATTCTCAGACTTGGTCAGTGATCTCAGGGCTCGCCCCCAAGGCACGCGGCTCAAAGGCGCTTGAATCCACAGCAAAGCTCTTGGAAAGAGATAACGGAATCCAGATTTGCTGGCCATCTTACACCACAGTTGAGGAAGATGTAGGGCTTATCAGCCGCTGCGTTCCAGGCAAAAAAGAGAACGGCGCCATCTTTAACCATGCATCATCATGGTTTGTGCTTGCTTCATTCCTTAACGGTGATACTGATAAGGCATTTTCCGTCTTTAAAAAAATGCTGCCGGTTAACTCATCAAAAAGGATTGACCGTTACGAAATTGAACCGTATGTATTCGCTGAATATGTAACCAGCCCTGATCATCCGACTGAAGGGCAGGCATCTCACTCCTGGCTGACGGGAACAGCCGTATGGATGCTGCGAAACGGTATGGATCAGATAGCCGGATTTAAGACTTCACTGGAGGGCATAACTATTGAACCTGCAATTCCTTCCTCATGGAATGGATTCAGTGCAACCCGCAAATTTCGCGGAAAAACAATAAAACTGACTTGCAAAAAAGCCGGGAATAATCAGTCCCAGGTAAAAAAGATTAATGGTGAGCCGGTAGAGAAACTGTCTATCACTCCTGCTTTGTATGAAGAGGATGTAATTAACGTAGAAATAGTTTTCTGAGCCAGAAAAAAGAGATGAATCCGGATCTTAAACTGATCTGGATTCTGCTTTTTAGTTGACTTTCACCCTGGTTTTTTATTAAATTCATATAAATAATAAGAATAACTCACAATCCGGATGTCGAACAATGGAATCAAATGTTCTTCGATTCCTGAAAGAGTCAGGAATAGAACCGGGTTTTCATGTGGTGCTTCACGGATCTTTCAGCAGAATCCGTCAGGCAACGGATTGTGACTCCCCTGAACTTTTCCTCCGTATTCTCACACAGTATTTAACGACTCAAGGTTCTCTTATCATTCCATCTTTTACTTATACATTTAAGGGAAATAAAAATGGAGAAGTGTTTAATCCAGATCACTCAATACCAAAAACCGGAGTAATCTCCGAGGTGTTCAGAAAAATGGATGGGGTCAGCCGGACATATTAACCAACCCACTCCTTCTGTATCTGGGGTTATTTTAATCAGTTAATCCGGCATGATATATCACCTGAAAGTCCGCTTGGCTGGGGTTCTCCCCTTTCCTATTTACTTGGGAATAAAGATTCACACATTCTGATGCTTGGCACCGATTTTTCATCACTCAGTTTTATTCATTTCCTTGAAGTATATTTTAATCTCGGATATGTAAACATTTTCCCCTGGAGACATGTTGGTATTGAACCTGTCGGTGTATCGGTCTGGGGAGAGCAAAAACTTAATGAAGTACCCGGTTGCAGCAAATCATTTACCAATCTTGAACTGTCACTTGAAGATGACGGATATTACGTTCCCCATGATTATAACGGAATGATATATAAACTCATCAATGTGCGCGGGCTGCTTTTCTTTTCAACTTCATTTATGAAAGATCATTATCGTTCGCTCCTCTGTATTGATCAGGATTGCAGAGCTTGTTCATACCGCAGAGCTAAACTTAAGGAAATCGAAACATTGCATGAGCTTTAATATTGAAAAACTCCCCTTTGGTGAGTTTGAAATTGTCAGAATCGAATCACGCAGGGGAGGAGATATATTAGCCATTTGTAATTACGGCGCAACCGTAATCACTTACGGTCACTTACTTAACGGGAAAATTACCGATATCCTCGTCCCGTATCGTTCACCAGAGGAATTAGTTAAAGGTGAAGCCGCGGTCAATTGGATTATGGCGCCATATTCAAACAGAATGAGAGATGGGGAATACATGATTAAAAATCAGGTTCATCTTCTTGATGAGAAGTCAGGTAAAAGTCATGGCCTAGTTAAAAAACTAATTTTTAATACCGATAAAATCTACTCGGACCAAGAAGAAGCGGTAGTACGATACACGGCTGAAATCACTCCTGGAATGTTTTCCGCCTACCCGTTTCACATAAAAGTATCAGTAACATACCGATTCAGACCAGAATCTTTAGATATAACCATCGAAGGTATTAATCTGGGTTCTGAGGATATACCCTATGGCTGCGGTTGGCATCCTTATTTTTATTTTAAGGGAAAAGGTATTAATTCACTCAGACTATTTATACCTTCAGATGAAATAATCAGAACGGATAAAAATCTGGTTCCGCTCATAACCGGGTATGTTGAAAAACTTCCGCCGGAAAGCCATTTGTATTTTGCAGATTCTGAAAACCCAAAAACAATAAATTCAAAATCGGTAAATGCCTGTTACACCAACCTAAAGAAAAATTCGCGTGGTCAGATTACAACTCGTCTCATAAACTCGAATAATAAAACTGTTTTTACCATTTATCAGCAGCGAGGTGTAGTTTACGCATATATACCTGAAAATCTGAGAGGAGAAAGCAGAAAGGTCATCGCGCTTGAACCGGTTGAGTTTATGACTGATGCATTCAACAGACCCGAACTTAAAGATAAAATTCTGTTAGCTCCCGGACAAAAAAGAGCTTTTAATTTTGGAATAATCACTGAGACATTACATTGAAATATGTTTTCCCATTGGTGCTTTTACTTTTTTTTCAATCTCCGTTCCTTGCGCAAAACGAATTTGCCCTCAGCCAGAAGCGTGCAGAATTCCGAGTAGAATTGGAGAGGAAGATTGACAATGCCCTGATTGACTTTCTGGATGCCGAATTAACTGATAACCTTGATGAGGCATTCTGGGGTTCAGAACTTTTAATAAGGAAAAACGACAACCTTTTTAATACGCTGTCTATCCTCTTCTCTGAAAATAATATTTTACCTGAAGTTCAGTTACGGGCTGCACTCGAATGTGCATTCACGGTGTACCCAGCGGAGTTCACTGATTTACTGTACAAAAAAGTTCACAAGATTTCCCATCCCAAAATCTTTTCGATGATTGTAGTTTATCTCGTCCGCAACGGTTTGCAATTTGGCGAGCTATTGGAGATCACTGATAATTATATCAGGCGGACGGGCACTGATGATCATCCTCTTCTGCAAGGTCTGCTCTCATTTTTGAAAAAAGAGAACCCGCTCACTCTCGATGAAACTGAGATTCTTTTAAACTATGAGTACAAGCAGAACATTATATTTTCAGTACAGTATAAAAAAAGAGACAAAGCAGGATTTGTATTGATAAAGGAACAGGGTGGCGGATTTCTGAGGGATAGTTCAGGAGCAACTGTTATCATTCCGCAAATGGCCAGATCTCTTTCAAATATGCCCGGCTTTTTAACAAACGGAAATACACCCCAGGGAATTTTCACTATCATCGGAGTTGATACATCAGAGAATGTATTTATTGGCTTTACTCCTAATTTACAGTTGGCTCTCCCCTTTGAAGTTGCTCCTGATGTTTTTTTCAGAACCTCTGCTGAGGAGACCAGAGTAATGCAGAAAACAAATTATCTTTCAATTTTACCTCCAAACCTGAGAACAAAATGGGCTTTTCTCGAAGCTTTTTTTGCTGGGAAAGCTGGCAGAAACGAAATTATCGCTCATGGTACTGCAACTGATATTACATACTATAAAAATGAAGTTTACTTTCCTTACACACCCACTTTGGGGTGCCTCTGTATGAGAGAGGAATGGTCGGGAGAGACGGGGGAATTGATTTACAGCGACCAACAGAGATTTATGAAGCTTATCTTTGAACACTCAGTAACTAACGGATTCTTTATAGTTGCAGAGGTTGAGGACAACATAACCCCCGCTATGATACAAAAGCTCCTGAAATAATTTAGCGGGCTTTTTCTGGTAAAAAATTCTCGGCTATCATGCAGCGGGCACTTCCCCCACCAAGCGTTTCAATAGTGGGAATGCTCAGAGGTAGTAATCTGGCAAACTTTGATAATTCATTGAATTGTTCTTTTGACAGGGAGCTGAGTGCAGACTCTGACATTACCAGTATATCATCACCCGATTTAGTCCGTAGCAGAATCATATTGCCTGCGAATGTATTCATTTGATCAAAACTGATTGAAATTACCACATGCTCTGTTTCACGAAGTATTTTCAAAACATTTTCCCTTTCCCTTTCATCAGTTACTGCTTCATCACAAATAACTGCAAAACGGGAGCCAATGCACATCAAAACGTTCGTATGATAAATTTCACTGCCATTTTTATCGGCTGCATGAAAAGCAACCGGTTTATATCCAATAATGGAACAAAGATTCAAAAATAAATCCAGGTGGGTCCTTGGAGAGAGCGCGGCATAGGCAAACTTATGCAAATGATCAAAAACAATGCTGCCGGTACCTTCAAGAAATTTTCCCTCAGACTCAGAAGCTGAGAGATCATGCACTTGTGAAACTTTGTAACCTTTAATCAGTTCCTTTACAATATCCCCTCTTCTCTCCATTCGCCTCTTTTCAGAAAGCATGGGATAAAGAATAACAATGCCGTCATCGTGCAGACTTATCCAGTTATTGGGAAACACCGCATCAGGTTTGTGAGGCAACTGAGTGTCCTCAAAAACATGAACCTCTATACCTGCTTTCTGTAAAATCTCGACAGCATTATCGAATTCCGCCCGTGCTAATTTGCCAGAGTTTTCTGAAAGCTCGGGATTGTTTTTCTGGAAGGCATTTGATCCGGCAGTTTCGGAGTTAAATCCGAAACTCGCCGGGCGGATCATTATAATTTTTGAAGCGGGATACATGAGTTCTGCACAATTTTGAAAAAGAGTACCCTTAATTTACTTTCTTTTTCTTTTTCAAAATAGAATATCCTGTGCCAGAGTTCTTAAAAGAATTGGTCAAGGAACCAAGCCGCTCTATTTCCAGTGTCATCGTATCGCCATCTTTGATCCAGACCGGAGTAAAGGGCTCCCCATTTTTCCTAGCTTCAAGCGCGGCCGTGCCGTTTAGCTCAAGATAACAACCGGTTCCGACAGTTCCTGAGCCGATAATATCACCAGGTCGGAGTACAACCCCGTACGAAGCACGCTCAATCAGTTCAGCAAATGTCCAGTTCATTTGACTAACATCACCCTCTGAAATCAGATTCCCGTTATGGAATGCCTTCATTGCGAGTGAATATATATTTCCAAATTCTCCGCGTCTAGTAACATCAGCAAACTCATCAGGCGTGACCATATACGGACCAAAAGTTGTTGCAAAGTCCTTCCCTTTAGCGGGTCCAAGATTTAGTTTCATCTCTTCCATCTGCAGTACTCGTGCGGAAAGGTCATTCATAATCATAAATCCGGCTATATAATTATCCGCTTCGGAGGATAGAATATTTTTACCTGATTTACCAATCACTACAGCACACTCAAGCTCAAAATCAAGAGAAGCAAAATGGTCTTCTTCAAGCAGTATTTCACCAGGTCCGAATACCGCCTGATGATTAGTAAAATAAAAGACAGGATATTCATCAAACTCTGGAATCATCTCAACTCCTCTGTTTCTGCGTGCCGTCATTACGTGCTGGCGGAATGCATATCCGTCCCGGCAGGAAGTTGGTTTGGGAACCGGTGATAAGAGCTTAACATCCTCTATCTTAAGCTGACTGCTTAGTTTTCCTGCCTTTACAGCATCCGTAATACGAAGCGCAACTTCCGTTGAGCGTTCCCACTCATTTAGCAGGTCTTCCATTTTTGCCGGACAATCAATTTCCAACTGAACAGCCATCGCCTGAACCGGATATATATTTCCGTCAATAACTAGACCGGTCAGGTAACTGTCCCCTGATTCAAATGATGCAAATTTCATTAAAACTCCTTTTTAACATTAAGTAAGAATCTGATGCAGTCAGAAACTCACTTTGTCTGCAATTACTTTTTTATGGACGCGCTTAAGTACATCAGCCGCAAAAGCGGTTTCCTCATCCGTACCTGAATTAATCCTTACCGCATTCGGAAATCCGAATGACCCAAGTGGACGGAGAATAAGACCGTTTGAGAGACACTCCTCATTAAATTCAAGCGCGGACTCTGTATCATCAAACAAGATCATAAAAAAGTTCGCCGCCGATACTGTCCTTCTAAGACCAAGCATATCTGTTGTTTCCTCAAGCAAATGAAGCGACCGTGTATTAAGCTCAACAGTTTTCTTAATAAACTCATCATCAGCTAACGATGCAATTGCAGCTTGCTGAGCAAGAAAATTCGGCTCAAAAGGCAATTTTACTTTATATAATTCACGAATCACCGCCGGATGCCCGAACGCTATCCCAATACGCAGTCCCGCCAACCCGTAAGCTTTTGAAAAAGTTCTAAGTACTATCAGATTATCAAGCTGATAATCTAATCCGCGAGGGTAATCAGGGTTATGTTCTGAATAAACCGTATATGCTTCATCGTATATAATAAGGATATCATCCGGAACTTTTGTAAGAAACGATTCGAACTCAGTTTTTGTAAAAATCGTCCCGGTTGGATTATTCGGATTTGCAAGATAAATAATCCTCGTCTTTTCGGTAATTGCACCAGCCAGTGCCCTCAGATCATAACGGTAATTCTTCTGAGGTACTGTTACGGATTTTCGGTGATACTTATTAACATTCACAAACCAGCCGATAAAAGTGCCTTCTGAAGTCAAAACCTCATCACCCTCTTCTGTAAATGTGCTAATGATATACTGGAGGATAGCATCAGAACCCGCGGCAGAAAATATACCTTCCGCCGCCTGATTATATTTCTCTGCAACTGCATGAGTAAGCCGATAACAATAAGGATCGGTATATCTGTGCAATTCGGAAGTGATACTCTTCATCGCCTCAATTGCCTTTGGTGAAGGTCCGAGCGGATTTTCATTCGAAGCAAGTTTTACAATCCGGGAAAGCCCTTTCTCACGGGCGAGTTCCTCGATTGGTTTTCCCGCTTTATAAGGGCTGAGATGTTTTATAAACTCAGGTACCGAGACCATCAGTGCTCCAGCCATGAATGTTCGTAATCTTGCACTTTCGTTGCTTTAACGTTCAGCGTAATATTGAGAGGTTCAAAGGTATCAATCATTACTGCATATTCTTCTGCTTCTTTTTTGCCTATCGAAGCTTCAGTTCTACCCGGCTGAGGACCATGCGGAATTCCCATCGGATGCAAAGTAACAGAGCCCTCCTCAACACCCGACCGGCTCATAAAATCACCGTGCACATAATAAAGCACCTCATCACTGTCCACGTTGCTATGGAAATACGGAGCTGGAATTGCCTCTGGATGAAAATCAAATAGGCGGGGCACAAAGTTGCAAACTACAAAATGCTCTGTAGTAAATACTAAATGCACAGGAGGAGGCAGATGAATTTTCCCAACCTTTGGAGCATATTCTTTTATATTAAATGTATAAGGATAGAGGAATCCGTCCCACCCAACAACATCAAAAGGATGATGCGGTACGGTATATTCAAAGTACCTTCCGCGCAGCTTAAGGATCAGATTAAAAGACCCCTGCTGATCAATTGGCTCCAATGAAACCGGGGGTTTAAAATCTCTTTCATAATAAGGAGCTTCCTCAGTTAACTGCCCGTATTCATTTCTGAAGTGGCGGGGTATATCATAAGGGGTTGAAGACTCTGTAATCAATAAACGTACATCAGAGAGAGTGTCAAATTTTATCTGATAAGTTGTGCCTTTGGGAACAATAATATAATCCCATTCGGTGAATGGCAGGTCTCCATATTCAGACAGAAAATGACCGCTGCCGTGGTGAATAAAAATCATCTCGTGCATGTGACTGTTTCGAAAGAAAAGTTCTGTCGCCTCAGTAACTTTGGCTGTTGAAATTACACAGTTGGCATTACGGAGGTACTCTTGCCGCGCGGTTATAAAATTACCGCCCTGATGCTTCTTGCCAGTCTTAAAGTGATAATACTGAAGAGGAGCATCATTCCAATCCGGTGATTTATCAGGGAAGATTTCTTTAATCTCTTCAACCTGGGGCGGCATATATATATGATATTTGTTGGAATAGATACCTGAAAAACCCTTCGTTCCGAACAGTTCCTCGCGGTAAAGAGACTTACCGTCTTCTTTATAAAAAGTGGTGTGACGCTTTGGCGGAACTTTACCTAATCTTACATAGTATGGCATGGTCTGTCCTCATTTCGCTTAAAATTTCTGTATATATATGGAAGGCGGCATTCTTAGCCGCCTCCACTCCTGCAATTATTTATTCTCTGTCAAAATTACCGCGTAAAATCTGATCGCGCTCAATTGATTCAAAAAGTGCCTGGAAGTTGCCTTGTCCGAATCCTTCACTTCCTTTACATCTCTGTATGATTTCGAAAAAGAAGGTTGGCCTGTCACCAATTGGCTTGGTAAATAATTGAAGCAGGTATCCCTGTCCTTCAATGTCAATCAGAATTCCAAGTTCTTTCAGCTTATCAATATCTTCATCAATCCGGATACCGCGCTCGCGAATCATCTGATAATAGGTATCCGGCGGTGTTGAAAGGAATTCTACACCGTTCTTTCTCATGGTTGAAATTGTTTTTAGAATATCATCGGTAGTAATCGCAATATGCTGGATTCCCGACCCGGTATATTCATCAATATATTCTTCAATCTGTGATTTTTTTACACCTTCATACGGTTCATTAATAGGGTTGCGGATTTTCTTATCCTTCGAGCGGACAACCTTAGAAAGGAGCGCTGAGTATTTGGTTGATATATCACCA
Organism: Ignavibacteriaceae bacterium; assembly: GCA_020848375.1. Lineage (GTDB taxonomy): Bacteria > Bacteroidota > Ignavibacteria > Ignavibacteriales > Ignavibacteriaceae > H2-BAC3. The sequence continues at coordinate 9,158 of JADLAF010000244.1, read as the reverse complement.
GGTCCGAACTCAAGAAACGTTTCAAGATTCAGCGCTTTATTCATATAATTAACCCAGAGATCCATTTCGTTTTCTCGGACGTTCCCGACAACATGGTCAACCTTCAGTAAACCAGTATCTTCTGTCTCAAGATTAATTTTCTGAATCGGGGCAATAAATCCGGGGCGAAAAATTCCTTTGTAATTGTCTCCGTTAAAGAAACAAATTTCAGCATCATCATAAAGCCGGATTGCTGCTTCTTCAACATAACCCTGTTCATTTTCAAATTTTTTTGGAGTACGTGAGGGAATTCCTCCGTTGGCGATAGCAGTTTCGTATGCTTTCTTAACATCATCAACCTCAAGTGACCATCTTTTTACTCCGTCACCATGCCGCTGAATAAAATAGGCAATATCATAATTGGTTGGTTTGAGCAAAGAAGAAATGACGAACTTCATTGAGTTCTTTTCAAGATAGTAAGAAACTTTTTCCTTGTTTCCTGATTCCGCGCCTGAATAACCAACTATTTTGAATGAAAAGGTCTTGGCCAGCCAGAAAGCCCACATTTTGGCCGAACCTACATAAAACTCAATATAATGGTATCCTCTGACACCTAAATCCTGTGACATGAAATAACTCCGGTAAGATTTTGAATAATGATGTTGCAAAACTAAGCAGACCCCTAATTAAAAACAAACAACCTTAATTATTACGACAATTTTGATAGATAAATATTGTATTTCGCCTAATTTTATTCGGAATTTACCACCAAAATTACCGGAAATTCGAATAAAATGCCAAAATTAAATCAGAAAGTTTATATAAAGAAAACCGGATAAATCCCTTCTTTGTTGTCACAATAAAGCGATCTTTTATAAAAGAAATCCAATCGTTCCGCCGGACTGTCCCTGAATGTTTCATCCTCTAGCATTTTGTTAAAGAGTATTCTCAGTTCCGGATGATTATCAAGCATTTCTTTTGCAATCGGCTCAAAGACAAAGTCCTCAGCATACTCTTTTCTTTCAAAAAATGCGTTGAAGAATCCCCACTGAAAAAATGACTCAGGGGAACGAAGATTAAGTAAAAAACCTAGGATTCTGGGATTTACCTGTGCAGTGCTGTATAGATAATAATCCCTATTCTGGATTTTAAATTTATTTTCCGTTATATAAGTAAATTCCTTAATCCGAAATCGGCCTTCATAGGGTTGCGAAGCAAATGAATAAGAGGTAATTATATTGCGCTTTGCCTTCTGTATTAATTCTATATTCTCTATACATTTAAACCCGTGCAGATTAAGAATTTTATGGATTTCCCAAAAGGTCTTAGGAATAGCGTAATACTCAGGTAGTTTTATCTTTATCAAATACTTTGAATCCTTAAAAACCGGCACTACAACATCTTCAGGAATATCTGTATATTTTTTAACCGGGGCTCCGGTAACCTGACTCATTTCAGTAATATATTTGAATGCCGCAAAATTCTCCCTTGTAAAAGACTCGGCAGTTTCCCAATTAACAGCAAAACTACTTTTCTCCGCTGAATATGTCTGTAAGTCATTGACTTCTGAAAGATTATTAACATTCATGAGTTCCTCTCTGTTTTCGAGAACAAACTCAACAACACCCCGATTTATTTCAAGAGTTGATTTAATTCTGTTTTCAAACGGCTTTAATGAGTGTGTCTCCACTAAAAGACCAATACGATTTCTCAAAGCCATATATCCTGTTGAAAGTCTTGGCATTCCTGCAATTCGTTTTAACCCGTGTTCAAGTTCGGTACCCATCAGTTCAATATAATGAGTATGAAGAATTCCTGCCTCCGTAAGTCTCCCCTGCAGGAATGGGAGGAATTTTCCGTGAGCATATCCGGTAAGCTCTGGTGAGAGTATTGGTTCCTTTTCAATCGAATAGGAAATATGGTACTGATAATCAAGACCATTAGTAGTATGATTATCAACGAACAAATCCGGCTTGTACTTATTAACTAAACTGAGAAAAAATTTTATCTCATCAGAATCTGCTTTTAAATAATCACGGTTTAGGTTTAAATTACGGTTATTGGTCCTCCACCCTTGATAGAGCGGTCCGGATTGATTAACCCTATGATATTTACTATAATTCAGATGCCCTTCAACATTCAAAATTGGAAGAATGAGAATTCGCAGCCCTTCTAAAATCGCCTTACAATTTGGCGAGGTAAGAATTTCCCTTGCCAGAATCATAGTCGCATCATTGCCTTCGGGTTCCCCCGCATGAATACAATTTTGAATCAATAAAGTAAATTTTGGACCTGAGCCCCCATCTGAAATTTCGACAAGCGGAATTTTCCGGAAGTTTGAAATACTTCCCGGAAAACTTAATTGTGCCTGTGGAAACAGTTTACTAAGTTTGCGATAGTAATCAATAGTCTCTTTAAAATTTGATGTGCGTCTATAATCAGTTTTCTCGCACACGGTACTGAATGTCATCTCCTCCATATTTGATCAGACCTTAACTTTAAAAACCATTTTCTTAACCGGTAGAGCATCTGTGCCTGTTTGAATTCCAGGTTGATGTCCGTCAGCAGGAAAAAGTATCATAAAATTACCTGGTTTTAACACAAGCGGTACCCCCTCACCTCTGAGTTTTAAATAATCTTTTTCGATTGAATATGAATCTGTTTCTTTAAGAGAATCAAGCGGACTGTAATATATAATCTCCTCCCCTTCAAGTATCAGTTGGATGTCTATATATCTGCGGTGTGACTCCCAGCCGTCCTGAATAAATTTTTTTGTCTGATAAGTTGTTGTAATTAAGAATACATCATCTCCATCAAGTTCATATTTACCGTCTTCAAGGCAGGTCACATCGTTACTGCCCAGAAACTCAAACACGGTACTAAACCCAAAATGGATTGGATAATAAATCTGAGCATTGGAAATTGAATCTAAGATCATGATCGTTTACCGGTATCTAGTAATAAAGGAATTCATGGGAAAATTTACTAAGAATTCCTGAATTAGCAGTTTAAAAACCAAATCCGCCCCAACAAAACCCAGTGGAACAAAAAAGCCCGGCGTGCCGGGCTTTTTGAATCAATTTTTATATTTGAGCCATTTTACTATCTCGCCCCAGGTCGGTTTTTTACCCGTCATAAGAATACCTGTGCGGTAAATTTTGGCAGAAAGTGGGAACATTAAAAGTAAGGTGCCCACTCCAACAAGATTTGAAAGGATAAACTGCCAGGTCGGCACATCAATTACGCTCGCGCGGGCCGGCATTACTATAAATGAGGCAAAAGGCAGCATCGAGGCGATTCGGGCGAGCTCATTGCCTGGATTCCCTTGCATCCCCAGAGCAATGAAGAAGGGAATCATTATAAGCATCATCACAGGCCACATACCATTCTGAGCATCCTGATCGTTGTCAAACATGGCACCAACTGCGGCATACAAGGCAAGGAAGGTCACCAGAGCAATAAAAAAGTTAAAAAGGAAGTAAACCAGCATCATGGGGTCAAGCTGCAATTCAAAATTGGAAGGCAGTGTGAACCAGTTCGTTCCAATGATTATCATCATCGGTGAGAGCCACACAGCCATTTGAATAATTCCGGTTAATGCAGTGCCGAGTATCTTACCTGCCATCATGTCAATCGGTCTAATTGAGGAGAGCAGAACTTCAACAATCCGGTTGCTTTTTTCTTCGAGAACTGATTTCATCATGTTGGTACCATTCATTATCAGACTCATATATAGCAGGAATGTTATAAGAAAAGCAGCAACAGAGTTACCGTAACTTTCCTCTTTTACACTTTCATCCAGACCTATCCTCATCCCCTTGATATCAACTGCTTTTTTGGCAAATGCCAGTTCCTCTTCTGAAAGTTGTTTATCGCTGAAATAAAGATCAAGAAGCACCTTATTTATCTGATCCTTTACCCTCGAAAAAAGAGTCCTGTTATTCGGGTTAAGTGAATAATAGGTTATGGATTTGTCCTTCATTGATTTTTCAGGCAGATAAAAATATCCTGTCACGGTTTCTTTTGAAAGGTCTTTCTTGTGATTCTCAAGTGACCCCTCCATGCTTATACCGCTGAGATGTTCATAGCGTAGCAGATAATATCCGCTTTTTATATATTCCTCTTCAGCGAATTCCTTTTTGAGCTCCTGCAGCAACTGAGCCGATTCTGAGGCAATGATCAGCACCACATTCTCATCATCCTCGAATGTCATAATGTAGGTCTGTAGTGCCATTATACCGATAATAAACAGGGGGATAAAAAGAGTCATCATGATAAAACTCTTTGAAAAGAGTTTTTCCCGAAGTTCTCTGCGTAAAATTGCTCTCATACCCTTCATTTTACACCTCCGTTCAAATTCCCGCTTTCATTCCCCGCTACCTGAAGAAATATTTCATGAAGACTTATATCATTAACAGCAAACCGCTGAATCTTTACATCCCGGGCAACCAGCTCACTCAGGAGGTTGTGGGCATCTTCTCTGTGTTTTAATCTGACAGAATACTGATTGCCGTTTCTTCCAACTCTTTCAACATAGTCAGATTGACTCAGGTATTGCACATCATCATTGGTTTCAAGCAGAGCAACATCACCTGCGAAGCGGCTTTTCAGCTCCTGCAGCGGTCCTGAAAGAACAACTTTGCCGTTGTTAATTAAAACGATGTCATCGCAGAGTTTTTCGGCAAATTCCATCAGATGGGTAGAGAGAATGATGATCTTTCCCTCAGACTTTAGTTCAAGAATTATTTCTTTGAGCAGTTCAGTATTAACCGGATCAAGCCCGGAAAATGGCTCATCAAGAATAATAAAATCAGGATTGTGAATAATAGTGCAAATGAACTGTACTTTCTGCTGATTCCCTTTAGAAAGTTCATCCACTTTGCTGAGCCGGCGGTCGTAAAGTTCAAATTTTTTGAGGTAATATTCCGCTCGTGATTTGACCTGTTCCTGGGTTTTACCCTTCACATCAGCAAAAAAATTGATTGTATCAATAACCTTCATTTTCTTGTAGAGCCCGCGTTCCTCAGGCAAATACCCGACCAATGACCGGAATTTGTCACCGATTTTCTCACCTTTGTAGATTACTTCTCCGCTGTCAGGAGCCAGGATATTCATTATCATCCGTATTGTTGTGGTCTTTCCAGCACCATTCCGACCAATCAGTCCGAAGATTTTGTTATCAGGCACGGAAAATGATACTCCATCTACTGCTCTGATTTTTCCGAATAACTTAACTAATTTGACTGCTTCAAGTGAATTCAACGATTTCCTCAGATTTTTGATGACCCAATTTAGGCATATCCGCTCAATAAGCGGAAAAAATTCAATGAACGGTGAAATAGCCGGACAAACAGGAGATTCCCAATTCATAGAATACCGGTTGCATTCTACATTTTAACAATTTTTTAGGCGAATTATTCAAAAAAACACGCTAAATTTGCTCTAATCTCTGTAAAAAGACGGAAGCTATCGGCTTTGTTTGGAATGAAAATTGAAGTAAACTTAGTAAAATGAACATTAACCGAGGAAAAACATGAAAACGTTATTTCTTTCACTAATTGCTGTTTTTTTCCTTTTTTCTGTTGAGGAAGTTTTCTCACAGGACAAAAAAGAATTCAGCTACATCGGTGTTGATGCATGTGCTCCCTGCCATAAAACAGAAAAACAAGGTAAACAGCTTGAAATCTGGAAGAACAGCAAGCACGCAAACGCTTATAACACCCTCCTGACCCCGGAAGCTGATAAGATTGCAAAAGATCTGGGATACACCACTCCGGCTGCAAAAACTGAAAACTGCCTGAGATGCCACACCTCTGGTTACAATGTTGAACCGGCAAAACTCGGCAAGAAATTCAAGATCGAAGACGGCGTGCAGTGCGAAACCTGTCATGGTCCCGGCTCAGCATACAAGGACATGAAAATTATGAAAAGCAGAGAGCTTTCAATAGAAAATGGTCTGATCATGTACGAGGACCTAGAAAAATATTGCGTAACATGCCATAATTCCGAAAGCCCCACCTTTGTCGAAAGAGACATGAAAGAGGCCTGGGAATTAATTAAACACCCAGTTCCACAGCAGAAATAACCAAAGCAACAGTATGAAAAGCAGAATAATAATCCTCTACCTGCTTTGCTGTACCGCCTTCTCCTTAAACGGACAAAATATTAACGGAAGAATTTCTCTCGGGGCCTACGGCTTCGAGAGATTTGATTCCGCTGGGAGTTCCCAGTCTATCCTCCACGGTGCACAAAGTCTCTACCTCAACATCAATCAGCAAAAATTTTCTCTCCGTACCTCCCTGAGTTACGAATCATTCAGCGAATCCTCCTTTGGCGAAGACCGTTTACGTCTTTATACTTTTCACCTTGAAGGCAGGAAATTGTGGGATGTTTTTTCGTTCAAATTAGGAAGGCACTCAATTTTTAATGGCCCGGCAACCGGTCTTTACGACGGAATTTCGCTTAAAGGGACCTATTCTGATTTTGAAGCTAATTTCCACTACGGCGGTGTTCTGCCTTCATATCAGAAAATGAAAATTGCAGAAAATTTTGCTGACAATTCCGTAACGGCCGCTACGCTATCCTATAACTTTGGTGGCCTGTTAGGAGTTAAAGCCGGATACTCGGCAAAAAATCTGAAGCGCCCTGACTATTCAGTTACACGCCTTGATGATCAGTTTAACCCTATCACCCTGCTCATCAAACAGAACTCTAATCAGTTCAGATATATTTTCCTCGATGCTGATTTTAGCCCCGAAAATCTGTTCGCCGGGCTGAAGACTGAATATGACCTTAATATATCTAAGCTCTCCAAATTAGAGGTTCAGTCAGACATTAACGTAACTGATCAAATTGACGCAGAAGCATATATCCTCTACCGTGAACCGACTGTAAGATATAACTCGATCTTTTCCGTATTTGATTACGGAAATACTTTTGAAGGTGAAATCGGATTCGGTTATAAATTTATGCCGGGATTCAGACTTGGTGCTAACTTTGCTTACATCAACTACAAAGATGACAATTCCCACAGATACGGCTTCAGTCTTACAACAGAATACGGTTCCCTTTCATACAGAGGAAACGGCGGCTATGCCGGTGAAATGCAGTCAATTTCCCTCTATCTGGCAAAAACTTTCTTAGAAGGTCTGCTTACTCCGTCACTTGGATTAGCTTTAACCGATTACAAACTTAGCCCGGATGCTGAAACAAATAATTTAACGACACTGCTGGGCGGTGTAAATATTAAACCGCTAAAATCACTTTCGTTTGACCTGCAGATGCAATATATGAATAACAAAATCTACAGTAATGACCTCCGTCTTTTGATTAAGGCAAATTATTGGTTTAATACAAATCTGGGAGTATTGTAATATGAAACTGAAAATATTTTACTCTGCCTTTATTTCTGCCTGTTTCATCTTCCTGATTGCAGGTTCTTCATTCTTCAATCAGAATGCAATAGCTGAAGCAGAAAAAGATAACCATATAAAATTCTCACACAAACTTCATCAGGATTTATCTTCCTGCCAGGACTGTCACGTTCCGGCAACTACTGCGGCTGACCTAAAAGGAAGACTACTCCCTGAAAAGGAAAAGTGCGCAGAGTGTCATGACGTGAATGACAGTGATGCCTGCGGCACCTGCCATACTACTGATGACTACCAGGCCTTTACGGAAAAGAAACCGTCTGAATTAGTTTTCAGTCACCTTCAGCATATTGACGCAGACACTGACTGCCAGATTTGTCACGCAGGTATCGCCGAAAATGAGCAGCTTACTAATTTAGCTAATTATAATCCCGGAATGGCGACCTGTAACACTTGTCACTCTGAAACTAAATTAGCTTCTAACGCATGTGAAACCTGTCATCTGAATACTGCTGATCTGACACCTGAAACGCATCTCACTGCTAATTTCAGCAGATCACATAAATTTATGGCCGGCTCCCCTACCGCTGATTGTATGATGTGCCATGACAACAACACCTGTGAGGAGTGTCATAGTTCAACAACTGCACTTGATGTCACCAACTCATCAAACAGTTTCTACACACCGTATGGAGGACAGGCGATTTTCTCACCGCGTAAACTGCAAAAAATCCAAAAAGCTCATGAACTGAATTACCGTTTTACACACGGCATGGACGCTAAAAATAAGTCAGCAGACTGTCAGTCATGTCATGAGGTTCAGACATTCTGCGGCGAATGCCATGCGGGTGATGATCAGGACTTTGCTCTTGCAGGTGTTATCCCCTCCTCACATGCTCAGGCCGGCTTTATTATGCTCGGGGTCGGCAGCGGCGGTGGAACTCATGCTACATTGGCAAAACGGGATATCGAGAATTGTGCATCTTGCCATGATACTCAGGGTGCTGATCCTGCATGTATCCTCTGCCACTCAGATGCAGACGGAATAAAGAACACTAATGCCAAAACCCATACAAAGGGATTCCTCTCTTCCGTAAACGGTGACTGGCATGATGATCTCTCATCTATCTGCTTTACTTGTCACACAGATGCAAACGCCAGACCAAACGGAATAAAAGGTATTGGTTTCTGCGGTTATTGTCACGGAGCTAATTAGGTGTATTATGAATAAGTCAATTGTAAAAGTATATATCTCTCTTATTCTTTTTTCGGTAATGTTTCTTGCTGGATGCTCCAGTGAACTGAATGAGAATCTTTCTAGCCCGCCCCCTATCGGAGTACATCCATCAGGAATTAGCAATCCGAATTCCGGTGATTTCCATGGAATTCTCGTTGCGAATGGCAGCGCTAATCTTTCAGAATGCAAATCTTGTCATGGAGGTAATCTTCGAGGCAATGGCCAAGCAGCTAACTGTCTAAGCTGTCATAGCCATCCTTCAACGATGCTTGATCCTTCCTCAAGTCAATTTCACGGAAAGATGATCAAAGCAAAGAACTGGGATATGTCTGATTGTCAGGGCTGTCATGGTGTTTTGTTCGACGGTGGTTTTACTGCAAAAAACTGTCTTACCTGTCATACACAGCCAACAGGTCCGAATGCTTGTAACACCTGCCACGGTGATTTCAGCAATCCGTCAATAATATATCCTCCCCAGGATTTAATGGATCGCGATTCATCTGAGACAGTCGGCGCCCACGTTTTGCACATGCAGGGTCTTGGAAACGGTCCGGCATTAGTTTGTGGTGACT
>JADLAF010000243.1 GCA_020848375.1 Ignavibacteriaceae bacterium | reverse complement strand
GTGTAGCACCCTACTTCTGAAACTGCTGCCAGAGATGGGAAGTAGCGGGGGAAATTGTGAATGGTGAATTATGAATGGATAAATACCGTGGCGGTGGTCTGGCAGCGGAGAATGACCGGAGCGGCGCCCAGGCCCGGAAAATTATCCATTGTCCATTGATTCCTGATCCTCCTCCTGACGACGAAAACAAACCTCATCCCCAATCCTTCTCCTTGAAAATGGAGAAGGTAGCCGGAAAAACGCTTTGATTTCAGAGGAATCACAGATTGGTAGTAAGCCACGACCCGCCACCGTCTCTTTTCCCTGATTCCGGAGGAATCATAGATTGGTAGAAAACGATGACCCCTGAATCCCTTTTCCTGAACCCTCCGACAGTCGGAGGTGACCCTTTAATAATAACCTGTCTTACGCCAACTGCCGGGAAAACGAGCCCGGTTCATCCCCGCGTGTGGAGACAATTGAATATCCAGTTGACTACAATTTGTAGCCAACTGACTTCCTTCAGCTTTTAAACGTGTCTTTAACACACTCCAATACTTTCTCTGATTCGGGCTATCTGTTAAAACGGCAACCACATCCACTATTGACAAATACCATTTTTCGTGCTCGGTATTCCAAAGCGTTCTTACTTTTTTGTCTTCAAATACTTTTATCTCGTTTTCTTTTTTCATATAGACTTTGATTGTTATTACGGGAAATTCCTAATTACCAGATTCTTTCAGCCATTTTTAAGCTTGCTGCCCCAAAACCATATTTATTGGAAATGACCAATTTAGTCATTTTTCCCCATTCTTACCCGGAGATAATCAATTGCTTAAAGACTTCACTATATCCCTTGATAATGGGTGCTTCTCACATTAAATTTATTGCTTTGTCGAACTTTTTCATCTTTAAAGTGTAACTTATATCAGGACGACACAGGGAAAATTGTACATTGTTCATTGTAAATTGCTCTCTCTTAAATGGTTCTTTCTTTTTTCTTTGAATTCACAGGATTAGAAGCAGGGCTTCTTTACCTGCCTGACTTTGGGATTTGCTGAAATTTCAGGTTTTAGGTAACTCCCCTGTTAAATTTTGTAGTTTTTACTGCCAGCTTTTCTTTTTAATTTAACTGTCGATTTGGTAAAAATTCAAGATTGTTTTGCTGTTAGTGTTTATTAAACCTCGTCCGTTTCTTACTTTGTTTAACTTCCGGCCTCTCTTGCCGGTACTGCTGGTTTTCCTGCTTGGCACCGCTCTGCTCCCCCAGAAAAAAGAAGTCTGCCTCACCTTTGATGATTTCCCCTACGTGCAGATGGGGCGCTATCCGGTCTCCCACATCAGGGAAAGTATCACCCGGCTTATTGATGTGCTTAAAAAATATGATGCCAGACCTATTGCCTTTATTAACGAAATCCAGCTTTACAAAGAAGAAAACCTGATTGACCCGAGAAGGGTTGAACTGATTAAGTTATGGCTTGATGCCGGGTTTGATATGGGAAACCACGGGTTCCGCCACAAAGATCTTTCTTCCCACTCTCCCGATGAATTCAAAGAGGATGTTTTACTGGGTGAAAAAATATTTGCGCCTATGATTGAGGGAAAGCAGAAATATTTTCGGTTCCCGCAGCTTGAAGTAGGCAATACCCTTGAAGTAAAGCGGGATATTGAAAAATTCCTGGAAGAAAACGACTACATCATACTCCCCATCACCATCAGCGCGGCAGAATATAAGTTTGCCATTGCCTATAGCAAGGCCTATTTTTCAAAGAATGAAAAATATAAAAAAAAGATATCGGATGATTATATAGAGTATCTTTCAAAATTTATTGACCTTGTTGAAAAACAGACAGAATATTTGTTTAAAAGACGGATTAAACATTTTATGCTCCTGCACATGAACGAGCTGAATGTTGATCACATGGAACGCCTTCTCCGGCTTTTTAAGAAGAAGAAATACACATTTATTTCAGCCGGTGAAGCAATGACAGATTCGATTTTTACCATAAAGAATACCTACGCCGGGCGGGATGGTCTCGGGTTTATTGACCAGATCGCAAGCATAAGGCGGCTGATGGGAGAATCACTTTTTGATGATAAAAGAATTAATCTGCCTGAGTATGTTCTGGAGCTTTCTGATAATGATTTTTATGACTTCCCCTATGAGGGGGAATAATGTCTGCTCAGTACATTTGTGAGTGAAAGTCCCGCACCCGTGCAGTCTGAGGGTTGCTGATTTCACCTTATGCAGAATTATGCTGCCGAAGGATACCATCAGCAATCAAAAAGTACGTACCATGGTAAGCGGTCAGGGTTTTTTCGGTCAGGAAAGAAACCGGGTCCGTAAAAAAAAGATATGCTCGTTTTTCCGAAATAGCTGAAATCCGGGTATTAATACTGTCAGAGAAAGTGCGAAGGGAAATCGCGTTTCGATAAAAATAATAAAGATGAAAGGAGGAGAACCCCCGAAAGAATTTCTTATTCCATTGTGAAAGTAGTTCCTATTGTTCGTAAAAATCCGTTTAACATTTTTTTTAGGAGATTACATATGCCGTTTCAGACAATTTTTTCTCAGTATATAACAACAACCTGTTGGGCTGCCATATTGCTTTTTTTTAGCAGTACCGCACTCTACCCGCAGCAGAACGAGGTATGTTTCACCTTCGATGACTTCCCTTATGTCCAGATTGACCGGTACCCTACAAAAGCAATACATGCAAAGCTTACCGGATTTATCAGCACGCTTAAAAAGTATGATATTAAACCCGCTGCCTTTATTAATGAGGTTAAACTTTTCCGGAACGGCAGAATAGCAGACCCCAAAAGAGTTGAGCTCGTTAAACTCTGGGTTGATGCCGGTTTTGATCTGGGTAACCACGGCTATAAACATGTTGATCTCTCATCCCACACCGTAGAAGAGTTTAAGGCGGATGTGCTTCAGGGGGAGAAGATTTTTTTGCCCATGATAAAGGGGAAGCAAAAATATTTCCGGCTGCCTGAGCTTGAAGTGGGTAACACGCCCGAAATAAAAAGCGAAGTTGAAAAGTTTCTTGCGGAAAATGATTATATAATAGCTCCTGTCAGCATGAGCGCGGTTGAGTTCCTTTTTGCTTTTGCCTACAGCAAGGCCTATTATGCGAAAAATGAGAAATTTAAGAAGAAAATTTCTGAGGACTATATAACCTATCTGGCAGAGTTCCTTTCAATTATTGATGAGCAGACACAGCTTCTTTTTAAGCGCAATATCAAACACATCATGTTATTTCACATGAATGAACTGAACATTGATACCATTGAAGAACTTATCAGCTTTTTTAAGGGGAAGAACTATAAGTTCATCTCACTTGATGAGGCATTAACCGATTCAGTCTATTCACTTCCTAACACCTTCGCAGGCAAGGCCGGGCTTGGTATTTTGTCGCAAATAGCGGTACTCAAAAAAGTCGGAGGTAAACCTGCTTTTAATTTTGACAGGATAAAGATTCCGGAGTACATTATTGAACTGGCCAGTTCCGATTCTTACGATTTTCCCTATAAAAATGACTGAGTTTTGGTGGGATACCTCCGGGATGAGGTATCCCACCCCCTGACCGGGGTGCAAATTTGACGTTCGGGGGCTGTGTTATTTCACCTCTTTTTCGCATTTTGCAGACTGATTTTTAACCAAACAACCGGAAAAATTGCATGCAAACAGGATCTGACCCCTTTTCATATAAATCCGCTGGTGTTGACATCCGCGCAGGGGAAGAAACCGTTGACCGGATAAAAAGCCATGCCAGGAGTACTTTTAATGCTTCCGTATTATCAGGCATCGGACACTTTGGCGCATTTTTCCAGCCCGATTTTTCCCGGTACACAGAACCGGTACTGGTCTCCAGCGTGGACGGTGTTGGCACCAAACTCCGCATTGCAATAAACACCGGCATCCACTCAACCATAGGGCAGGACCTGGTTAATCACTGCGTTAATGACATTGCTGTCTGCGGCGCCACTCCCCTTTTCTTTATGGATTATATGGCCTTCGGAAAACTGAATCCGCGCGTTGCTGAAGAAATTGTGGCCGGATTCGCCAAGGCCTGCCGCGAAAACGGAGTTGCCCTCATAGGCGGAGAAACCGCTGAGATGCCGGGGATGTATCAGAAAAAAGACTACGACCTTTCTGGAACCATAGTAGGTATCGTTGAAAAATCAAAAATCATTGACGGAAAGTCAATTCAGGAGGGGGACGTTCTTATAGGATTCCGCTCTAACGGGCTTCATACAAACGGCTACTCTCTCGCCAGAAAAGTTTTGCTTTCTGAGTTTCGGCTTGAGGAATATATACCCGACTTCCGCTGCTCAATGGCTGAAGAGCTTCTCAGACTACATATATCTTATCTCCCTCTCATTAACGAGCTTAAAGTGCTTAATTCAGTTAAAGGACTTGCCCATATTACCGGTGGCGGTATTGAAGGCAACACAAAGAGAGTTCTGCCGGAAGGATTTGCGCTCGATATCAACTGGGAAGCATGGCCGCACCTCCCCGTCTTTAAGGTAATTCAGGAGCTTGGCAACATCTCAGATGCTGAAATGAGAACCGCGTTTAATCTTGGCATCGGGCTAGTCTGCATCTGTTCTCCTGAGAATGCAAATGCTATTATGGCAGCGGGCAACAAACTCCGTCTGCATCCCAAAAGAATAGGAACAGTTGTAAAGGATGTTAATACCTCTTCCGAAATTACATTATCGGTGGTTATACCTGCTATTCAGGAATCGAAGGACGAAATTCATGAGGAAGAAGAAACCGAGAAACATTCAATTATCGAAGTAGTTGAAGTGCCTGATGAAATTCAACCCTGGTCTGATGAGCCGGAAGGTACTGAGAACAGCCGGAACAAGTGAGCGGCGCGCTGAAAATTGTTCTTTTTCTCTTACTGTTATATACCACTCAGACCGGCGCTCAGGAAAAAATTGTGTTCACCTACTTCAGCATGGTTCACTCTGAGCTGAGGGCGGGATATACTGATGATAATTTTGCTTCAGTGCATGATCTTGGTTCACGCAACACTTTCCTGCCGGTGTGGACAGACAGCGGTGTCGTTTTCTGCGGTGAAAATTTTATATGGCGGACAAACCAGAACGGAGAAGCACTACAGAAAGTCGGCAACGGTTATAAACCGTCTCCCTCTCTGTCAGGAAAGTATTTTGCTTATTACGCTCCCGGCGGAATTCAAATACGAAAGTCAGACGGAAGCCCGGTCAAACTGATAGAAGTTGACTTCTGGGACGATGTTAGCATCACCTGGTTACCTGATGAAAACGGAATAACATTTTTCAGCGGTGAAAAACAGACCTGCATAGGGTTCGACATAGCATCAGACAGCATATTTCAGATAGGGGGAAATATCATTCAGCCGGTGTGGAACTCTTCGGGAGACCGCTTTCTGTATAACGCATTGGCTGATGATGAGAATTTCGGAATCTACTTAGGGAGTAAATTCGCCGCGAGTGATCAGGACACTCTTCTGACTGATCCGGCTAAAAATTCCCTGATTCCGGTTTGGGATAACACTGCTAACTCGTTTTATTTTATTGAACTGCTGCCTGACTCACTGCAGGACTCCCCCGGCTTTCTTATGAAAGGATGGCTGAAGCACTATTCCTTTGAAACGCGGGAGACCATCGTTATAGATAAGTCAGCAGCATTCACCGATAATGTATATCCGCAGTTTACCATCAGCCGTTCAACAGGCCGGCTTTATTACACGCATCTTGACCGGACCGGTTTCGGAAAAATAGCGGTGTATGATAAAAAAACGGGGAGAACAGAGATTCTCGGAAATGATGATTTCAGAAATGATTTCAGATTTCCCGGTGTTTATTAAATAAAACAAGTGATCAGAGTTTTATAAAAAGGATTCTCATTAAGAGGAGACAGAACAATTTGAAAAAAATCACGTTATATATACTCCTGACCGGAGTGCTGATGGCAGCCGGATGTTCAGGAGGAATAGAGCCGGAGCCGGAGAAACCAATCCAGATGGGATTTGGCGGTACGGTTACCTTCACGGGCACCTGGAATCCTGATATCACCCGCGTTCATCTGGTTGTTTTCAGGTCACCGTTAAATTCTGTTGCTGACTTTAATCCTTTTAATCTCGCGTTTGTTAGCGACTCAATACCTATCGGTGCTTCAACCTGGACCTATAACACTAACAGCAATAAAATAAGCGATATCTTTAACCTTATTGCAGGGAGTTATGCGTATGCTGCAGTAGCGTTCTCAACCACACCTGACCTTGCTCTTGACCGTGGTGCCTGGTTTGTTGTAGGCGTTTACCGTGTAGCAGGTGATACCGCGGCTGTTTCTCCGGTGGTAATACCTGAGGGGCAGTTTGTCTCCGGGGTAAATATCTTTTGCGATTTTGATAACCCGCCTCCACAACCACCGGAATAAGCATGAAATATATATTGATTTTGTGTTTTGCAGTAATTGGCCATCTCAGAGCCCAGTCCTCAATTGAAGGAAGGGTTACTGATGACAAACTGAATCCTCTGCCCGGGGCAAACATCATTTTGACTGGTACTGATTATGGTACAGCCAGTGATCAAAACGGGCATTTTAAAATTAGTGCACTCCCCAGCAGTGATTATCGTCTGCGGGTTTCAGCCATAGGATATACTTCGTATGAGTCAGGAAAAATCATTCTCTTCAATGAAACAAGAAGGATGAATATATTGCTCAGTGAAGAGGTAATTCTTACCGATCAGGTTGTTGTAACCGCTTCGAAATATGAACAGCAGATCCAGTCACTGCCCGTGAGCGCTCAGGTGTTGCAGGGGAGCAGCATCAGAAATAAAGTGGTGACCTCATTAGATCAGGTGCTAAGATATATACCCGGAGTTACGGTTACGCTCGACCAGGTAAGCATACGCGGTTCAAGCGGATACTCACGCGGTGCGGGAACCAGAGTGATTACCGCTCTAGACGGTTTTCCGCTTTACACTGGTGATACCGGTGAAATCATCTGGGATATTTTTCCCTTTAATGCACTACAGAGAATTGAAGTAATTAAAGGCGCTGCAAGTTCCATTTACGGAAGCAATGCCATCGGCGGAGTAATAAACCTGATAACCGAAGATCCGAAAAAAGATGAGACGTATATACGGATGTACGGCGGAGCATACAGTGACCCCCCGCATGAGCTCTGGAGGTGGAGCACCGGAACAAGATATTTCAATGGACTTCATCTCACCCAGAAACTCACAGCCGGCGATGCTGGTTATATGCTTTCTCTCAACAGGTCTGAAAGTGACGGATACCGCAGTGATGATTTTTATAAAAGGTATTCCGTTTTCTTTAAATCTGATATTCCATTTTCCTCCTCGGCAGGGCTCTCCCTCTACGGAAACATCTACACAATGACCAGGGGTGACTTTCTCTATTGGAAAGACTCACGAAACGCGTTGGTTCCAAGAGATGAGGATGCAGGTCAGAGAGTGAGCTCCAACAGACAGTTTTACGGCGTTGCGTTTAAGCAGTCCTTCAGTTCATCACTTTTTTTAACAAACCGTCTTTCATATTACCGCAATAAATGGGATGATCAGTCTGACGCTGAGAATTTCTCCCGCTCAGGTTTGATAAGAAATGATCTCTCGGCTGATTTTCAGGTAACACAGTCACTGCATGCCATAGCCGGTTTTGAAGTTACCTCAGGAACCACTGAGGCCAACATCTTTGGCGATAGGACATCGTTCGGTACCGGGACCTATCTTCAAGCAGAATATATACTGACGCCAGAGCTCAGGTTAAGCGGCGGAATTCGTTATGATTATACAAAGATTGACTCCCTCGATGCAGAAAATGCCTTCTCCCCGAAGCTTGGTTTGAACTATAAAATATCTCCCGGACTAACAGTGCGCCTTTCGGCCGGAACGGGTTTCCGCGCGCCGTCACTGGCGGAAGCATTTACCAAAACCAATCTCAGCGGTGTGGTGATAAAGCCAAATCCTTCTCTGAAATCAGAGACGGTTAGTAATCTTGAGTTTGGCGGTAATTATCTCTTTGCACAGGGGCACTCAGCAGATGTATCCTTCTTCTATAATGATTATAAAAATTTTATTGAACCGGCCGGTGACATTACAGACGGTCAGATTAGCTTCACAAACCTCACGGACGCGGTGATTTCGGGTTATGAACTGAATTTTGTTAATACCATCAATTCTCTTTCTCTGCAAATATCAAACAACCTGATGTATCTGAATGCTGAAGACAAAGGTCGAGACAGGGCAATGAAATACCGCCCGAAGTTTACTTTTACCTCATCATGGATATATACCTGGCAGTATTTTTCCCTCACTTATGATATGAGGTACTGGAGCCGGGTTGATGAGATTGATGACGAACTGGTTCTGCTTGGGCTCGTGAAAGACGGGAACAAACGGACAGAAGTATTTGTGAGTGACATTACCACGGGTTACCTTCTCGGCGGATTTAATCTGCCAGTTAAAATAAGTTTTTCAGTCAGGAATATTTTTAATTACAGCTATGTCGAAATGATCGGAAATATCGCTCCTCTGAGAAATTTTTCCATCAACATTGAATCCTTTTTCTAACATGAAATTAACAGATTCTCACGCGCATCTTTACTCTCAGGAATTCCGGGATGATTTTGATGCAGTACTCGACCGTGCCCGCCAGGCAGGTGTTCACAGAGTAATAATTCCTGCAACGGATATTACAACAGCAAAAGAAGTTTTAGCTCTTTGCGACAAATACGATATGATATACGGCGCGGTCGGTGTTCATCCCCATGATGCCGCAAAAGCGCCGGCTGATTATCTTCCTCAGATTCGCTCCTTTGCTGCCCACCCAAAAATTGTGGCAATAGGCGAGATTGGACTTGATTACTTCTACGACTTTTCACCAAAAGAAGTTCAGGATAAAATTTTCCGTGAACAGCTTAATCTTTCACTTGAACTCGGCAAGCCGGTTATCATTCATAACCGGGACTCTACCGAAGACATGATGAACATCATCAGAAGTTATAGCGGCACCGGCTTAAAAGCACAGTTCCACTGTTTTAATGCCGGACTCGAGAAGGCGCGTGAGCTGGTTCGGCTGCACCATTATATCTCATTCACCGGAAATATCACTTTTAAGAAAATGGATGATCTGCGGGTTATTGCAGCGGGAGTATCACCGGAACATCTGCTGCTTGAAACAGATTCCCCTTATATGACTCCCGTCCCCTTTCGCGGAAAAAGAAACGAACCCATGCACACGCGGCTGGTTGCAGAAAAACTGGCAGAGCTGCATCATCTGACACCGGAAGATATAGGAAGAATAACAGAGTATAACGTGTTCCGCTTTTTCGGGTTAGGTTCCGTTCCGGAAGTTTCATTTACTTACAAAATTGGGAACGCATTATATATAAATGTCACAAACCGCTGTAATGCTGATTGTGTTTTTTGTGCGCGCGAAACTGAACCGGTCATAAGCGGCTATAATCTTGCAATGAAAAAATCTGAGGAGCCCCCGGCAGAACAATATATAAAGCAAATCGGTGACCCAAAACAGTATTCTGAAATAGTGTTCTGCGGTTATGGCGAACCGACTATCAGATGGGATGTAATCAAGGCAGTTGCCGGATATGTAAAATCCTCCGGCGGCAAAACCCGGATGAACACCAACGGCCACGGTTCTTTTATTAACAAGCGAGATATAACACCGGAGATGCAGGGGCTTATTGATACGGTATCAGTCAGTCTGAATAGCTATAATCCGGAGAAGTATGCTGAGTTAATGAAAGTAAACCAGAAGCTCTTTGGTGAGATGCTTTCTTTTATCACAAAAGCTCAGGACTATGTCCCGGAGGTTGTGGTTTCAGTTGTATCCGGAATGGAAAATGAAGCCGAGTCGAAAAAATTCAGTGAGTCGCTCGGCAGAGTAAAATTCAGAGTGAGAGAATTCTTTTGAAAAAGTTACTGTATATACTTTTTGCCTTAACCTTTACTTCTGCTTCTCAGACCGCATCACAGCGGATTGAAGAGATGCTCAGCAGCTCCTTTTTTGATACCACGCTGATTGCTGTCCACATTACTAACGCTTCAACAGGCGAGACCCTTTTTAGCAGAAACAGCAAAATGCTTCTGCATCCGGCCTCAAACATGAAAATTCTAACATCTTCAGCCGGACTGCTCTTCCTCGGTCCGGAGTATGAATTTCATACAACGCTGATGGCCCTTGGGAATATTGCAAAAGGTACGTTTAACGGAGATATCATCATTAAGGGGGGTGCGGATCCTGATTTCACTGATTCTCTTCTTAATGAAATGGTTTACGCCCTGATTGAAAAGGGTGTCAGAAGAATCAGAGGGCAACTGATTGGTGATGTTTCGATGCTGGACAGTATTTACTGGGGCAACGGCTGGATGTGGGATGATGACCCTTCATTTGATGCACCGTATATATCAGCTCTGACCATCAATGACAATGTTGTTACCGTTACTGCAAAAGCTGAACCAGGTGATTCGGTTCCGGCAGTATCAATTATACCGGATACCAGATACCTCCCTGTTGTTAACAGCGCGAGAGTCAGTTCCGCTTCGGGGAAACCATTCAGCATTAACCGGAATTATTTTGAACATAAGGATGAAATAATTATTGAGGGTGATATAAAACCCGGGTCCGAGCGCGTAGAAGTGCTTAATGTGAGCAATCCGGCTTCGTACTTTATGACACTTTTCAGAGAAAAACTGATTTCAGCAGGAATAGAACCTGTTCCGCAGCCGGTTATCACACGCTCTTATGACTATCAGAACGCGGATACACTTCTTATGCTCAGCAAACGATACGATTCGATAATTGTAAATCTCAACAAATCCAGCGATAATCTTAGCACGGAGATGATACTCAGAGCGCTGGCTCATAAACACTCCGGCTCCCCCGCGAGCGCCAAAAACGGTGTTAAAATGGTTGACAGCATGATTGCCATGCTCGGTCTTAATCCTTCGGTTTACCGTATAGTTGACGGCTCTGGTGTTTCGCATTATAATCTGGTGACCGCGGAACTGCTTCATAAAATACTTACCCATTTTTATTTGAATGAACAGGAGTCCGGGCTGTACTCAATTCTTAAAAATTCATTCCCTGTTGCAGGTATTGACGGCACTCTTGAAAACAGAATGAAAACCGGTGCGGCATACGGAAAAGTTCATGCCAAAACCGGAACCCTGAGCGGAGTAAGCTGCCTTTCCGGATATACAACTAACAGTAATAATGAAACTCTCATCTTTTCAATTATGATGCAGAATCATTACCGCAATATCCGGCGTGTGCTTGATTTTCAGAACACTATTTGCACAATACTATCTGAATAAGAGAGACATGGCTAAACGGCTTTTTATCAGTTCAGAAAAAATGCTTTATCATATCCCCCCCTCCGCTCATGCTGAGAGACCTGAGCGGCTGAAGGCATTGCTGAAACTGGAATTGCCTGAGGATTTTTATAAGATTGAGGACTTCGCTCCTGTTACCGATCAAGATATATTGCAGGTACATAACCCCGCACATCTTGAATATATACAACAGGCCTCCGCAAAGGGACAACAAATGCTTGATGAGGGAGATACCTACGGCTCGCCTGGTTCGCTTGAAGCAGCATATATAGCAGCCGGTGCCGGGATAGCTGCGGCAAATAAGGTCTTTACAGAGGGTTATGATTCTGTTTTCTGTGCAGTTCGTCCGCCCGGGCATCATGCAGAGCGGAACCGGGTCATGGGGTTCTGCTACCTGAGTAATCTTGCCATTGCAGTCCGCTATGCTCAGAGAAAAGGATATATAAAAAGAGCCGCCATTATTGACTGGGATGTGCATCACGGCAACGGAACACAGGATATATTCTACGATGATAATTCTGTCCTCTTTTTCAGCATCCACCAGATGCCCCTCTGGCCTGGGACAGGGTACGCTTCAGAAACCGGCGAAGGTGCTGGTGAGGGATATACGGTAAATATCCCCGTAAAACCCGGTACTACCGGTGAGGTATATACAGCAATCCTCCGGGAGCAGATCATCCCCCGCATTACGGAGTTCAGGCCCGACTGCCTTTTCATCTCCGCTGGATTTGATGCCCATGAGGATGATCCCCTTGCGCAGGTTTCACTTACTGAAGCTGATTATGCGGAAATGACCGTGATGTTAAAATCATGCGCTGATTCGCTCAGCATTCCTGTCATTTCCGTACTTGAAGGGGGTTATAACCTGACTGCACTTGCCGGGAGTGTAAAGGCGCATCTTGGTAAACTCTGAGCCGATGCTGCCCCATAATCTCTATCATGTTGAATATGAGTCCGAAAAAAAGTCCGATATCTGTTTTGTTTTTGTGCACGGATTTGCTTCTGATGCGGGTGAGTGGAAGGAAATCTGTTACTCCGTAGCGCCGGAGTATTCCTGTTATGCGTTAAGTCTTCCCGGTTGTCTCCGCTCTGATTATCCCAAAGAGTTTACACCTGATGCAGCATCGCTCGGTCTTCTTCTTGAAGCATTTGTTAATCACATCCCGTACAAAAAAGTAGTTCTGTGCGGTTATTCAATGGGTGCAAGAATTTGTTTATATACCGTCATTAATTGCAACCCGAAGATTTCCGGGCTGATACTTGAGTCGGGCACGCCGGGTATCAGAAATCATGATGAACGTTTAAAGCGTAGTGAAGATGATTCTGCGTTTGCTGACAAAATCGCACGGCTGAGCGGGGAAGAGTTTGAAAAACACTGGAAATCCAGGGAGATTTTTTCCTCTCAGTCGAAATTACTGCCTGATTCTGCAGAACAGCTCCGCCTGAGACGGCGCAGATCAAGACCTGCTTTTCTGGCTGAATATTTGCGCCACTTCGGCACCGGAGTAATGCCCGTTATGTGGAATGATTTAAACCGGATTTCTGTTCCGGTATTACTCATCAGCGGCGAGCAGGATCAGAAGTTCAGCCGGATGGCTAACGAAATGAACACTTTAATACCACTTTCTGAACATCAGATTATCCCTGGCGCGGGGCATAACACCCATCTCGAAAAACCTGCTGATTTTGTAAATTTACTGTTAAGTTTTTCAACAATTTTATAAAAAATCCTTACTCTATGAACTATAACTGGACTAAAGTAAAAGACTATACCGATATCATCTATGAAAAAATGGATGGTATGGCAAAAATCACCATTAACCGCCCGGAAGTAAGAAACGCCTTCCGCCCCGAAACTGTGAAGGAACTGTATGATGCCTTTGCTGATGCCCGTGAGGATCTGAGCATTGGGGTTGTGCTTTTCACAGGTGCTGGTCCCTCCCAGGACGGCAAATATGCTTTCTGCTCAGGGGGTGATCAGAGAATCCGTGTTGATAAAGGTTATTTGGGGGGTGATGGTGTTCCCCGCCTTAATGTGCTCGACCTTCAGAAGTTAATCAGAAGTATGCCAATTCCCGTAATAGCACTTGTTGCCGGGTATGCAATTGGCGGCGGTCATGTGCTTCATGTAATCTGCGATCTGACTATCGCAGCAGATAATGCAATGTTTGGTCAGACTGGTCCCAAGGTAGGCAGTTTCGACGGAGGTTTCGGGTCAAGTTATTTAGCCCGAATAGTCGGGCAGAAGAAGGCACGCGAAATCTGGTATCTTTGCCGCCAGTATAACGCTCAGGAGGCACTTGATATGGGGCTGGTCAATAAAGTTGTAGCCGTAGATCAGCTTGAAGCAGAAGGGGTTCAGTGGGCAAAAGAAATTCTCCAGATGTCACCGATGGCAATTCGTTTGCTTAAGTCTGCTTTTAATGCAGAGCTAGACGGACAGGCGGGAATACAGGAGCTCGCCGGTAACGCAACCCTGCTATACTACATGAGTGAAGAAGCCCAGGAAGGCAAAAATGCGTACAATGAAAAACGGAAACCGGACTTCAGCAAATATCCTAAACTTCCATAATGTCTGTACCTCAGCTTTCAACATTTCAGATATGGCTGGCAGCAGCAAGACCCAAAACTCTTGCTGCCGCAGTAGTTCCTGTTGCGGTTGGCAGTTCAATGGCTTATCGGGCGGGTTCATTTAAAGTATCAGCTTCAGTAATTGCGCTTCTTGTTGCTCTGCTGATTCAGGTTGGTACTAACTTCACCAATGACCTGTATGATTTTCTTAAAGGTGCTGATACAAAAAAACGGCTCGGTCCGCTCCGCGTAATGAATGCCAGATTGGTTTCTGAGCAGCAAATGCGCAAGGCGATTTTTCTTGTTTTCGGTATGGCATTTCTACTTGGTATGATACTGGTAATGCAGACCTCATGGTGGTTATTAGCCGTGGGAGTTTTTTCCATAATTTCAGGACTTGCATATACGGCAGGACCCTATCCACTGGCCTATAAGGGTCTGGGTGATATATTCGTATTCATCTTTTTTGGTCTGGTTGCAACTGCAGGAACTTTCTATGTGAATGCAGAAACAGTAACAGTATCAGCATTAATTGCTTCTGTTCCTGTTGGTCTGCTTATTACCAACATCCTGGTGGTTAATAATTACCGTGATGCTGATCAGGATAAAACAGCAGGTAAGAGAACAACAGCCGTTCTTTTTGGAAAAAGGTTTGCAAAATTTCAGTATATATTTTCTCTTGTTCTTTCATTCGCCGTTCCGTTATGGATATACAATAAAGGTGAATCAGATTATGGTATGCTGCTGGTCTTTTTACTGCTGGTTCCTGCTGCGATGCTCGTGAAAGGTCTGCTTACCCGCCAGGGTGCAGAGCTTAATAAAACGCTTGAGAACACTGCAAAGTTTACCGCGGCTTACGGGCTGACTTACTCTATCGGGTTTTTGTTGTGATTATCGAAAAAGTGCTTTTTGAACCATTTGTTTTAAAGTTCAAAGAGCCCTTTGTTTTCGGAAGCAATACACTCCCCCGCAAAGAAGGTTTTCACCTGACGGTTCATTTTGGTGAGTTCACCGGTAAAGGTGAGATATCCATTCTTGAACCTTTCGGCACTCCCTCCTCAGCAAGGGTAAAAGAATTTTTTGGTGAAGCTGAATCATTTCTTCTGCACCGCAACCCCATTGATATACTCTCAGATCTTGTTTCAGCCACACACAGTTTTCCCGCAGTTTTTGAATCTGCTATCGAACAAGCCGTGCTTTCTTTAATATGCACATGTACTGGTGCATCTCCGGCTGAACTGCTGAACAGGAATCATGCTGAAAAAGTAAAAGTTAACAGCGTGGTAAGTTCACATGATCCGTTGAAATCTGTTTCCACAGTCAGAAAGATGATTCAGGAGGGCATTTCAACCATTAAGGTAAAAGTTGCGTCAGGTAGTTTTGCAGATGATTTGGAAAAAATCGCTTTACTGAGAGAGCACTTTGGCGGTCAGATTACGCTCCGTCTTGATGCAAACAGTAATTGGTCTTTGGAACAGGCATTAGAGTATCTCCCCAAACTTGAAAGCTATGATATAGAATATATAGAGCAACCGGTCAAGGATTGCTCCTCTTTCACCCGCCTCAGAAAACACACCCCAATAAGACTTGCCGCTGATGAGTGCGTAGAGGATTATCAGACTGCAATTTCACTCATCCAGAACCGTATCCCGGATGTATTGATTATAAAGCCGCTGCTGCTGGGTGGCGTGAGAAAGTCGCTTACCATTGCAAAACTTGCTAAGGATGCCGGCATTGACACCGTAATCACTACTTCACTTGATGGAGCTGTTGGCAGACGGGCTGCAGTAGTTACCGCCGCTCTGATTGAATCTGAACTGAGCCACGGACTTTCAACGGGTTCGCTTTTTGAGCATGACCCTGAGCCGGATTATTATATACCCCATAACGGATATATTAACACCCATGATCTGCGCATCTGACTCCGGCTTCAGAATTTCAGCTTCTGACGGAGTTGTACTAACCTGCACGCGCTTCCTGGCTCTTGCCAGAGCTGAATCAATTAATCTGCAATCAAAATTTGGAAAAACATCACGGTATCTTATTCTTCCGGCCGATAACTCCGCTGTTTCGCTGATCCGTATATATGCTTCCTGGCTTGCCGGATTTACTCCTGTTCTGATTTCCCCCAAAGCCACTGCGAATGAAATACAAGAATACAAAGACCAGCTTGCCAAAGGAACGAGAATATATCCTAAACTGCTTTTGAAGAAAAATGAAATTGCAGGGATAAAGTCCGGATTAAAACCAAAGCCGTTTACACCAACTCCTGGCAAAGAGGCAGTTATTATCTTTACCTCCGGAAGCACCGGAAATCCAAAAGGAATAATTCATACTTTCGACTCCCTCACGGCTTCAGCCGCGTTACAGAACAAAGTCACAAAATCGGGAAAGAATTCCGAATGGCTGCTTAGTTTACCGCTCTTTCATATCGGCGGATTTATGATTCTCTTTAGATCAATGCTAAGCGGAAGCGGTTTATATATTGCATCATCTTCAGGGGCTGTATATCTGAAAGAGCTTCTTGCGGAAAGAGCAGTTACTCATCTTTCCCTGGTGCCGGCACAATGCAGTGAACTGCTTAAAACACCGGAAGTCTTTACGCAGGTGAAGTGCCTTCTGCTCGGCGGAGGGCCGGTTGAGAAAACTATCATTCTTGCATTAAAAAAGCAAAAGATCCCAACTCAGATTATCTACGGCTCAAGTGAAACGGCTGCATTCTGCTCAGCAGTAAAACCGGAAGAAGTGAAAAATCCGAAGCGGCTGGGGACTAAACCTCTCAAGGGTGTGAAGTTTCTGGCAGTTGATGAAAACCGCAAACCGCTCCCTGCGGGAAAAGAGGGGAGAATTGTCATCCATGCAACTTCCCTGCTTAAAGGATATCTGACCGCTGAGGAGGAAAGTTTTTTTGAGCTGCGTAAAAAGCGGTTTTATATAACAAGTGATATGGGATATATGGATGCGCAGGGGTTTGTTCACATCACGAGGAGAGCCGATGCGATTATTATTACAGGCGGCAAGAAAGTTTCAGTCAGTGAAGTTGAGAAATCACTTTTGGAAATCAGCGGTGTCACCGAAGCAAAAGTTTTTGGCATAAAAGATCATTACTGGGGAGAGATGGTCTCTGCAGCAACTGCAGGAGAAAATATTTCCGAGCAGTTTCTCACTGCTGAACTGAAGAAGAGAATATCAGCTTTCAAAATCCCGAAGAAATGGCTCATTCTGAAAAAACTGCCCAAAACTCCCCTCGGAAAAACCGATACCGCCGCACTGATCCGAATGATTGGCTGACCTTTCCCTTCAGATTCTTTGCGCCTTTGCGTCTTTGCGCGAGGTTCTTCATCTGGCGCTGAAGACAGATTGTCATCTGTCTGTAAGGATTCAATTCTTTGCGTCTTTGCGCGAGGTCCCTCATCTATTACTTTACCAAGTTCTTCTTACTTCATTAAGATAAGCTTTTTAGCTAAGACCGCTGCTCCTGATCTAAGCATCGCTATATATACTCCGCTTGAAAGTTGGTGCGCCTTTACATTAATTGAATACTCTCCCGGTTGATGTGTTTCATCTACTAACCGCATTATTTCACTGCCAAGCATATCATAAAGCAGGATAGTAACATTTCCGATTTCAGATACCTTGTAGTATATCTTCGCCTCATTGTTTGACGGATTAGGATAAATTTCAATCGCATTCTGAACAGGCAGCAGGGTTTCACTCATCAGATTAGCAATCGTTCCGTAAACTGCTCCGTTTATAATAGCACCGGTCAGTTCATAGTACTGCATAGCATCAGGACCAAACCCTGTGAGACCTACTCCTTTAGCAATTGGGCCATCTTCACCTGCCCCTATTGGATTCCAAATTGTATCTGTTCCAGTTATTCTTATGTCCTGAAATCCAGCCGTTTCAAACGATGAAGCGGAGATTTGTAAAATTCGTCTGGATTTGCCCCGGAACATCCGGTGGGTAAAATTTCCGTACTGATGATGGGTACAAAAACTCCATATTGCGGAGTCAGGCAGAGTAAAATCATAGAGTTTATTTTCAGCGCTGGTACATGAAGAATCCAGTATATTGGCTGAGCCGGGTACAAGTACTTTATTATCCTCAAAACGCTCATAAAAATAGTACCGGTCAATTTCACCGTGCTTATGCTGCTCGATAATTTTATACGTCTTACCGTTTGCGAAGAGTGTATCTCCCAGAACTTTTTTTGAAATAACCGAATAATTTGGGGAGATAAATGCAGTGTATTCCCAATAGTTCCCGTCATTCAGCGGGTACCACTCCGTCGTGTCTATCTGAGCGAAAGACGTTAAGGAGAAACAGAAAAAAATGCCAACAAGAATCCCGGAAGTCTTCATTTTTCTACCT
>JADLAF010000242.1 GCA_020848375.1 Ignavibacteriaceae bacterium | reverse complement strand
TAGGACAAGTCACGACTTGTCCCTACGGGAGAATCAAATGAATCCAATCTTTGTAGAGACACGCCGCGGCGTGTCTCTACGGGAGTAACGCAAACACAATATCATGTAAGGGGCATTATGAGGGTAGGACAAGTCACGACTTGTCCCTACGGGAGAATCAAATGAATCCAAGCTTTGTAGAGACACGCCGCGGCGTGTCTCTACAGAAAATCAGTGGACTTCTTTAATTGAATTATTCTTAAATGAAGGCACTACATTGGTAACATCAACCTGAGAACAATACTCAATATCTGCCTCAAACCCGTTTTCAACAAGAATCTGACCATGTTCGGTGTTGCGCATCATCCCTGCAATATCCTTTTTCTTCATCTCGAAAAGACTGAGCGCAGCAGCGGCAGAGTCTGTAAGCTGAAAATCACTCTTTATTTTCAGAATCTGACTTACTAATTTTCCCGCGCATACGGTATCTTCAAGACTGAACTCATTGTTCCGACCCGAGCAGACAATTTCAATTTCTCCGCCGGTTTCAATCAGTTTTTTTGCGGACGCTTTTACATTGAGAAAAGACGTAATAAACAAATTTGCTGAAAATTTTGCTTTCACAATTGCCTTGGTTCCGTTGGTCGTATATAATACCACAGTCTTACCGCCGATCACTTCGGTGGTAAACTCAGAGGGTGAGTTTCCCAGATTAAAGCCATCTACCTTTTTGGTGTTCTTTTCACCGCAAAGCAGGGTCTGACCACCAAACATACCACCTGATACTTTAACTGCAAACTCAATACTTCCTACCGGAATAATTTCCTTTGCGCCATTCATTATCGCGGTAACAATTGTTGAAGATGCCCTGAGGACATCAATAACGACGGCGGTTTTTGAACTAAAATATAACTCATCAACTCCAACGGGCGAAAACAGTACATTAATCCTGGACATTGTTTCCCTCATGAAATAATACTACTCTAAAAATTACTGAGATCTGCCGGAAACTATTTTTGTATAAACGGCAGTTTAACAACTTTAACAGGAACTTCTTTTCCTCTGACTAAGAAATTAAGTTCGTTTCCTTCTTTTGCATATTCGCTGTCAATATATGCAAGTGCGATACCTTTTTCAAGAACAGGGCTGACCGTACCGCTGGTTATATATCCTATATTTCTTCCGTTCAGAACCACTTCGTAACCGTGCCTCGGAAAAGCTTTTTCCTCACAAAGAAGCGGGGTAAGTTTTCTCTTTGAACGGTTTGCCTTTATGTCCATAATCGCATCGCGACCAATAAATGAGGGCTTCTTAAGCTTGGTAATCCAGGCGAGTCCGGCATCAAGCGGATTGGTTGTGTGGTCAATATCATTGCCGTAAAGACAGTAGCCCATTTCAAGGCGGAGCGAGTCACGGCTTCCCAGTCCGCAGGGGAGGATGCCAAACTCTTCACCGGCTCTGAAAAGTGAGTTCCAGAATTTTTCTGCCATTGCCTGATCCCCCTGAAAATAAAGCTCATAACCGAGCTCACCGGTATATCCGGTGCGTGAGAGAATAACCTCAGTTCCGTGGTATGCGCTCATCTTAAAATGATAGTATTCAAGATCAACCTCCTCGCCAAAAACTTTTTCAATCACTTTGCGGGAGTCGGGCCCCTGCACCGCAAGAAGAGAATAAGAATCACTTAAGTCAGAAATCTGAACTCCGTGACTGTTATTCTGCCTCATCCAGGCAACATCCTTTTCCAGATTGGAAGCATTTACCACAAGCAGATACCTGGCATCGGTGATTTTATAAACCAAAAGGTCATCTACGATACCGCCGTCTTCGTAACACATTGCAGAGTATTGCACTCTGCCCGGGTAAAGAACAGAAGCATCATTTATGGAAATGTGCTGAATGAAATCAAGCGCATTTTCACCTTCGATAAATACTTCGCCCATGTGGCTTACGTCAAACACGCCAACGCTTGTTCGTACGGCTTTATGTTCTGCAATAATTGAACTGTACTGCACCGGCATCTTATATCCGGCGAAGTCAACTATCTTTCCGCCGTGTTTCTGATGCAGGTCATAAAACATTGTCTTTTTCAATGCCGGATTCCTTACTTTTTATTTGCTTTGTTCCAGTCAGCAAGAAACTTCTCAAGACCGATATCGGTCAGGGGATGCGCATACAACCGGTCAATAACACTGAACGGCATAGTGCACACATCTGCTCCGATAAGGCAGGCCTCAACAAAATGAAGCGGATGGCGAACACTTGCCACCAGCACCTCGGTTTCATAATTATAATTACGGTATATACCAACGATCTGGTTAATAAGTTCCATACCGTTTGTGCTCACATCATCAAGACGACCTACAAAAGGAGAGATATAGGTTGCACCGACTTTTGCCGCCATAACTGCCTGTGAAGGCGAAAAGCAAAGAGTAACATTAGTCTTAATACCTTCTTCAGAAAAAGTTTTTACTGCTTTAATTCCTTCTTTAATAAGAGGAACCTTCACCACTATATTATGATGAATTTTAGCCAGTTCTCTTCCTTCTTTTACAATGCTTTCGTAATCAGTAGAGATAACCTCCGCGCTCACTGGTCCGTCAACAATGGCAAGTATTTCATCAAGCAATTTTCTGAAATCTCTTCCTTCTTTTGCAACAAGTGAAGGATTTGTTGTCACGCCGTCAAGAATTCCCAGCGCGGCGGCTTCGCGGATTTCATCAATACTCGCGGTATCTATAAATATTTTCATGGTGAGCTCCTGTTATTTTGTTAATCTCTGCTGAACTGATCTTCAGTGATCTCTTTTCTTGTTGATTTTATGTAAAATCTGAACTGATCCATATTCAGGATATTGTCCTCCTGAATCTTTATCAGACAGAAATACTTTAATTGCAGTCTGGTAAGTATGCTGATATACCCCTCTTTGAGTTTCAGCGATACGTTCGGATGACACTTAAGGATGAATGATCTTTCCTTAAAGTTTTCTCTGATTTTTTTAAGAATCTTCTCAATATCGTAAAGAATATGTGATTGTTTTGTGAGCAAACCGGTTCCTGAACAGTAAGGACACAAATCATTGGTCACCTGACGGATATTCTGACGGATTCTTTGACGGGTAATCTGAATAAGACCGAAATCGGACATCGGCAGGATGCTTACTTTGGCACGGTCTCTGCGGAATTCCTTTTTCATCTCCTCGAAGATTTTTCTGCGGTTCTTTTCATCTTCAAGATCAATAAAATCAATAACAATGAGGCCGCCTATATCACGAAGGCGCAACTGGCGGGCTATTTCACGAGCAGCTTCAATATCCGTTTTTAGTGAGTTGAGTTCCTGCTCCTTGCTTGCGGCGTATTTTCCGCTGTTCACGTCAATTACCACCATGGCTTCTGTGTGCTCGATGATAATATAACCGCCGTTTTTGAGCGCAACCTTGCGGCTAAAAAGGGAGTTTATCTGTTCATCTATTCTGAATGCATCAAAAACGCTTTCTTTATCACGGTAGAGTTCAACCTTCTCGGCCAGCTCAGGATGAACCGTTGATATATAATCCTTAATGTTCTTATATTGCTTCTTGTTGTCAACATAGACACGGGTGATATCTTCTGTAAAAAGATCACGGATGACGCTGGAAGTGGTATTCAGATCCTGATGAATAAGTGATGGCGGTTCTTCAGTCTTTGCCTTTGTTTCAATTTCTTCCCAGGTTTTCTTCAGATTCTTTAAATCTTCAAGAAGACCTTCTTCCGCCTGATTTCTTGCAACGGTTCTTATTATCAGTCCGTAATTCTTCGGTAGGATGCTTCTGGCTATTGCGCGGAGCCGTCTGCGTTCTTTGAAATCGGTAATTTTTTTTGAGATGCCAATTTTATTATCAAAGGGGAGCAGCACACAGAATCTGCCGGCAATAGAGATGGAGGATGAAACCCGCACTCCTTTATTACTGACCGGTTCTTTGGTGATCTGAATGAGAATCGGTTCCCCTTTTTTTAGAATTGGCACACCGTTAATGGTCTGAACCTGTTTGATCAGCCGTTCTTTTTGTTCGGGACGGATATGATTTTCTTCTTCGTCATCGTCATCCTCAAGCATTGACTGGAATTCCTTTGTGCGCTCGCCTATATCTGAGAAGTGAAGAAAGGCATCATGCTTCATTCCTATGTCAATGAAAGCGGCTTTGATACCCGGGAGCACACGTGCAACTTTTCCCAGATATATATCCCCCACCATTCTCCTGTTTTCAGGATAATCTACGAAGAAATCAACAAGGGAGCCGTCTTCGGTTATAGCTACCCGGGTCTGTTCTCCGGAAGAGTTGATAATAATTTCTTTTAACATTTTGTATAAAACTTTTTTTTACGTTAACGTAAACATCATCAGTAAGACTCAGGTCTGATAGAACGAAACTGCGTTGAGCTGCCCTGAGCCGCAACGGCTCTGGCGCGAAGAACAATATATATAATGCCTGTACGAGTGTCACTGATGAATGTGTTTAAATTTCGAGAAACATTGAACAAAAAAGGGAAACGGACATCCCGGCAGTGCGGTCGTTCAGCTTTTTGTGCTGATCTTCCGTTCTGTCATTCTGAAGATGTTCGCTTCCCTTCATACTAACTTATTGCCTGATTACTTAACCGGCCGTTTCCTGATCTCGAGGGTCTGCTTAGTCCTGAGCAGCCGTCTCACCGCTGCCGTCTGCAGCGTGTTCAGGTTTTCTTGGTTCTTTTTTAATGAGCTGTTTTCTGCTCAAGCTATACTTGCCGC
Organism: Ignavibacteriaceae bacterium; assembly: GCA_020848375.1. Classification (GTDB taxonomy): domain Bacteria; phylum Bacteroidota; class Ignavibacteria; order Ignavibacteriales; family Ignavibacteriaceae; genus H2-BAC3. The sequence continues at coordinate 6,837 of JADLAF010000242.1, read as the reverse complement.
CCTCCATCTTAGTAAGAATAACGCGAACTTTGTCGCCTTCCTGAAAGAAGTCACCTACTTTTTCCACTCTCTTGTGGTCAATTTCGGATATATGGAGTAGTCCGGTTTTGCCGGGCAGGAATTCAACTATGGCTCCAAAGTCCATAAGACGAGCTACAACACCATCATAGACTTCGCCAACTTCTGCCGTCTGCATCATTCTCTTAATATGGTCTTTGCATTCCTGCACCCACATATTATTCGGGGAAGCAATGCTAACGGTTCCGTCATCTTCAACGCTGATTTCACAGTTGAAATCTCTCTGCATTTTCTGAATAGTTTTTCCGCCTGGTCCGATAAGTGCACCGATCAGCTCAGTCGGGATTTTAATGCTTACGATTCTCGGAGCATAGTCAGAAAGATCCGCTCTCGGAGCATCAATCGCCTTGTTCATAATACCAAGGATATGCAGTCTTCCTTCTTTTGCCTGATGAATCGCTTCTTCCATGATCTTGAATGATATACCTTCAATCTTGATATCCATCTGGAAACCGGTAATGCCTTTTGAGGTTCCAGCAACCTTGAAATCCATATCACCAAGGTGATCTTCGTTGCCAAGGATATCAGAGAGAACGGCATAGCGTTCACCTTCTTTAATAAGACCCATTGCAATACCTGCAATTCCTTCGCGAACCGGTACACCGCCATCCATCATAGCAAGTGAGCCGGAGCAGACTGAAGCCATTGATGATGAGCCGTTTGATTCGAGAATGTCACTGGTAAGGCGCATCGTATAGGTAAATACATCCGCACCCGGAAGAAGTGCTTTAAGTGAACGTTCAGCAAGATTACCGTGCCCGATTTCTCTTCTGCCAACTCCTGTCATTCTGCCAACCTCACCCACGCTGAACGGCGGGAAGTTGTAATGAAGAATAAACTTCTTTGTATATTCTTCACCAAGTCCGTCAATGAGCTGTTCATCATTCTTGGTACCAAGGGTAAGAGTACAAAGACTCTGTGTTTCACCGCGGGTGAAGAGTGCTGAGCCGTGTGCTCTCGGGAGAACACCAAGCTCTATGGTGATAGGACGTATCTGACGCGTATTTCTACCATCAAGACGGAGTCCGTCTTTCAGGATTCTTTCACGCATCTCTTCTTTTTCGATATCGTGAAGAAGCGTGGCGATGATTTTTTCCTGCTCAGGATATTTTTCAGCGAGAGCTTCTTTTACACTGGTGTTCAGCGCTTTATTAGCTGCTGCCCGCTCCTCTTTAGCGAGAACCTGGGCAACTATTTCGCGGTATTTTTCTCTTGCAAGTGCGTTTACATCTGCAATCAGTTCTGCAGCGATATCTTTCGGCTTCACTTCCATTTTAGGAACGCCGGCTTCAGCCATCAGTTCTTTCTGCACCAGAACTAACTTCTGAATAGCTTCGTGAGCAACACGGAGAGCGGTGAGCATCTCCTCTTCAGATACTTCTTTTGCATCCCCTTCAACCATCATGATTGAATCATAAGTACCGGCTACAATCAGTTCCATATCACCGGCTTCAACCTCAGCAAATGTCGGGTTAACTATATACCTGCCGTCAACACGAGCAACCCTTACCTCACCGATCGGTCCGATAAAAGGAATGTTTGAAATTGAAAGCGCAGCGGATGCACCTAAAGCTCCGAGAACATCAGGGTCATTTTCTCCGTCGTAAGAAAAAACAGTTGCAACAATCTGTGTTTCGTTTCTGTAAGCATCTGAAAAGAGCGGGCGGATAGGCCTGTCAATCAGTCTGGCGCTTAACACTTCCTTTTCTGTAGGTTTACCTTCACGTTTAAAGAAACCGCCGGGGAATTTTCCGGCTGCGGAGTGCTTTTCGCGATATTCAACCTGCAAAGGGAAAAAATCTATATCTTCCTTCGCTTCCTGAGCAGCAACTGCGGTGACCAGCACCATGGTATCGCCTGAGCGCACCATAACAGCCCCGCTTGCCTGACGAGCGTAACGGCCTGTTTCGATGCTTATTTTCTTGCCGTCAATTTCTACTTCTTTGACTACTATCATTTAAAAACCTTTTTACTTTCTTATATTCAACGCTTTAATAATTGTTCTGTAACGCTCGATATCGCGTGAGGCCAGATAGTCAAGAAGTCTTCTTCTTTTTCCCACCAGCATCATCAGACCGCGTCTTGAGTGATGATCTTTCTTGTGCTCGCCGAAGTGCGCGGTCAGATCGTTAAGCCGCTTGGTTATAAGCGCAATCTGAACCTCTGCTCTTCCTGAGTCCTGTTCGTTAGTTCCGTATTTCTTGATTATCTCAAGTTTTTCTTCTTTGGTCATGGTATTTCTCCTTTATGATTCGATACTACCCCAGCCGGAGCCGGAATATATTATTTAATTATAAATTCTTCAGCAGTTCTGCGGCTGTTTGCCGGTCTGCTTCTATCTGCAGTTTCAGTTCATCAACTGAGTTAAATTTCTTTTCGTCTCGTATTTTGACCAAGGGATATATACAAAGAATCTGACCGTATATATCTTCATCAAAATCAAGCAGATGCACTTCAGGCACCACCACCGGCTCTTCGTTAAATGTAGGTCTTACTCCTATATTCATCACCCCGTCGCGGCTGATATTTTTACCGGTCACCTTAACAGCATAAACACCATTCCCCGGAATCATCTTATGTTTGTCCTCCCCTTTAATGTTGGCAGTCGGAAAGCCAAGCGTTCTGCCCCGTCTATTTCCTTCAACCACCGTTCCGCAAAAAGAAAACCTGTAACCGAGATACCCGTTTGCCAGGTCAGTTCTCCCTTGAGAAAGAAATCCGCGTATCAGTGATGAACTTACCGTAACATCATCTTTCTTAAACTCCGGCACCAGAGTGAAAGAAAACCCTTCGTTGCCTGCAAACTCTTTGAGCATTTCTGCATCACCTCTTCTGCCCTTGCCAAACCGGAAGTCATAACCAACAACCATAGAACGGAGCCCGATGCCCTTAAGGAGGTAGTCCTTCAGGAACTCTTCTGAGCTGACATTTGCGAATTCATGGGTGAAATTAATAACCAGAACAGCATCAATACCAGCTTCTTCCAAAAGCCGGAGTTTCTCCTCAGTAGTCGTTAAAACCGGCAGTTGGTTGTGGGGCAACAAAACTGCGCGGGGGTGAGGGTCAAACGTTAAAACAAATGTCCTCAGATTATCTTTTTTTGCCTGCTGTTTCAGAAGACTGAAAAGCTGCCTGTGGCCGAGATGCACTCCGTCAAAGGTTCCGAGTGTCAGGGCAGTATTATTGTCGTATTTTGTTTCAGAAATATCTCTGTAAACCCGCATCCTGCCAAAAGTCAAATTACAAAGATAGCTATTATTCCCTTAATATGAAAGAAGAGAAAGGGGGTAACAAGCCCCCAAAAGACTGCCCTGAAAGCTGTTTTATCAGGGTTCTCAACCAACCATAACTGCCCTAAAAACAATGACTTAGAGGTAATTAAAATTTCGGTTCTGATCCGCGCTGCCTTAGCATCCGTTTAAGAACCGCGGGCCATTGGCGGGGTAAGTTCCTGATGAAGCATTGTTTTGTACAGAGTTCTTTTAATGACAATAGGGACATAAAGGACAATAACGACAGCGGGGTATTAATAAAAAGTCATTCTTCAATTCTCCCTTATCAATTTTCCACAATCAACTCAATTCTCTCCATGGCGCGCAGCTCGTGTATGGTGAAAGCATCTTCCACTCGGTGCTCTCCGATTGCGGTGCGGCGCAGTTCCGAAAGGTAGCCCCCGCAGCCGAGGCGGGCGCCAAGGTCGTGGGCAAGTACACGAATATAAGTTCCCTTAGAGCATTCCACTTTAAAATTTACTTCAGGGAGGTTAATTTCAGTGATATCAAATCTTGATACCGTTACCTTTCGTGGTTCGCGATGGACGGTCTTTCCCTTCCGGGCTATCTCATAAAGTTTCTTACCGGCATAATTAACCGCGCTGTACATTGGAGGTACCTGTTCGATTTCCCCCGTGAACTTAGGCAACAGAGCAAGAATTTTTTCTTCTGTAATCCCCTCTATGCCAAACTCGCTGTCCGGCTGAGACTCAGCATCCATGGTAGGGGTGCTTTTGCCGAGAGTTATAGTGCCGGTATATATCTTGTGAAGGTTCTGGAAGGTATCTATTTGTTTGGTCATTTTACCAGTACAGACAATAAGCAAGCCGGTGGCAAGCGGGTCAAGTGTGCCGGCGTGCCCCATTTTGCGCACGCCTGCAACCTTGCGAAACTCGTGGATTACCTTAAAGGATGACCAGCGGTAGTCCTTATCAATCAGAATAGCTTCACCGCGCGCAAAGGCGTTCTGGTCAAGCTTCTGAGTTGTCTTGCGGTTTATCATCCTTGTGGATCTGCCTGATCAGTGAATCAATCTTTTCAACATAGTCAAGTGTGTCGTCTATAAAGAACTTCAGCTCCGGAACGTAACGCAGACTCACCCGGTGGGCAAGTTCGCTTCTGATGAACCCGGATCTGATTTTAATCTTTTCAAGAACGTACTCCCGCCTGGCCTTATCAAAAACGGATATATATATCTTGGCCTGCTTTATGTCAGGCGACACTTTTACATTAGTCACAGTAATAAAGCCAAGCTCAGGATCATTCATTTTTGTTAAAAAGATCAGACTGATCTCTTCTTTGATCAGGTTTTCAACCTTTTCAATTCTGTGTGATGGCATAACTTTCCTTTCGCGGCAAAGAAGTCAGGGCAATTAAGCCCCCAACAAAAAACTTCTTAGTCCAGTTTCTTCTTTGTCTCTATCAGTTTATATGCTTCAATGATATCACCAACTTTGATATCATTATAGTTTGATATACCCATGCCGCACTCAAAACCGGCATCAACTTCCTTAACGTCATCCTTAAAGCGTTTAAGCGATGTAAGTTCTCCGTTAAAGATTACAATACCGTCCCGAATGAGACGCACCTTGTTGCTGCGCTGAATTTTTCCTTCAAGTACGTAGCATCCGGCAACGGTTCCCACCTTCGGCACCTTAAAGGTTTCGCGAACCTCGACCGATGAAGTGATCTCTTCACTAACGATCGGTGAGAGCATGCCCTCAAGAGCTGAGCGGATTTCGTTGATAGCATCGTAGATTACATTGTATATCTTTATTTCAACGCCTTCTGATTCAGCGCTCTTACGTGCATTCAGATTCGGACGCACGTTAAAGCCGATAATAATAGCATTTGAAGCTGCCGCAAGAATGACGTCACCTTCAGAGATAGCGCCCACACCGCGGTGTATAACACGCACCACTACTTCTTCAGTTGAAATCTTCATCAGTGAGTCAGCCACTGCCTCAACGGAACCGTCCACGTCACCTTTAACGATGATCGGAAGTTCTTTCACGCCGCCGATGCTAATCTGGCGTGAGATTTCATCAAGCGTAATATGACGAACCTGACGATTGTCCTGCTCCCGTTTTAACTGTTGGCGTTTAATGGCTACTTCGCGTGCAGCGCGTTCGGACTCAACTACGATAAACTGATCACCCGCCTGAGGGGATGATTCAAGACCAAGTACCAGTACCGGGGTTGAAGGACCTGCTTTAAGAACTTTGTTTCCGCGTTCATCAAACATGGCACGCACTCTGCCGTTATATATACCGGCAACAAAAGGATCACCAATCTTGAGTGTCCCCTTCTGCACCAGTACTGTTGCGGTAACTCCGCGTCCTTTGTCTAACTTTGCTTCGACAACTACTCCGCGGGCCATTCGGTCAGGGTTTGCCTTCAGGTCAAGCACTTCGGATTCAAGCAGAATCTTCTCAAGAAGAAGATCAACATTTACTCCGGTCTTTGCTGAAAGTTCAACACTCTGATATTTACCGCCCCACTCCTCAACCAAAACATTTCTTTCAGCAAGCTGCTGCTTAATTCTTTCGAGGTTAGTGCCCGGTTTATCAATCTTATTTATTGCAACAATAATCGGTACGTTAGCTGCTTTAGCGTGGTTTATTGCTTCAACTGTCTGAGGCATAACTGCATCATCAGCCGCAACGACCAGAATAACAATATCAGTTACCTGAGCACCTCTTGCACGCATTGCGGTAAACGCCTCGTGACCAGGGGTATCAAGGAAGGTGATTGTTTTGCCTCCACCAACTTCTACTTTGTATGCACCGATATGCTGAGTAATTCCGCCTGCTTCACCTGCAACCACATTCGCGCGGCGTATATAATCAAGCAGTGAGGTTTTACCATGATCAACATGACCCATGATTGTAACTATAGGGCTGCGGAAAAGGAGTGACTGATCTTCATCAACGGTGTCTTCAAGCTCAATGGCCGAATATTCTTTTTCAAAATCAACCTGGAATCCAAATTCATCTGCAACCAGTGTAATGGTTTCCATCTCGAGTCGCTGATTAATTGATACCATAAGACCGAGCCCCATACATTTGGCGATAACCTCGCCGACCTGAACACCCATAAGATTTGCAAGTTCGCTTACTGCAATAAACTCGGTGACGGTTATGCGGTTGCCTTCGGCTAATTTGATTTCCTCACGGCGTTCCTCTTCTTCAATGCGCTCTTTTTTCTTTTTCTTGCGCATCTGAGCACGGTTGCCAAGAGCTGAGTCATCCATATTGAGAAGGGTTTTACGGATATTATCTTTTACTTCCTTCTCATCAACTTCTGTCTTCTTCGCTTTATGGCGTTTTCTTGAAGGATGCTCCTCTTTTTCCTTTTCTTTGGCCGGAGAAACCGGAGCTTCTTCAAATGGTTTGCTCTTTACCTTAATCTTCTTTTTCTTCTGCTGGCTGGAAGCATCTGCTGACTGCCCCGGGGAAACACTAACAGTTGATTTAACCCCTACTCC
>JADLAF010000241.1 GCA_020848375.1 Ignavibacteriaceae bacterium | reverse complement strand
CTAAGTCTAATTGTTCAAGAGAAATTTCCTCCCCTTTCGGCAATGACCTTTGAATTGCTTCAATCTTATCAGCTAATAAAATGGCCTGAAGTTCATTAAAATCAGCGAGATATTCAAATAGATTAAAACTAGTATCGTTCCCCCTTTTTTTTGATTTCCCTTTTTGTTTGTACTGAACTTGCCTTACTGAAGGCAGGTGATCAACAGTTAAGAATTTTTTTAAAATATGCGGGGTAGTTTCGAATAATAAAATTATTGTTGCAATGGTTTTGAGCAACAAACGCTCTTGTTCTGAAATGTCGTTGTTAGAACTAAACTGATTACGATAATTATTTGTGTACCAGAAAATTAGTTTTTCAATTAATGCTTTGTAGTTATTCCAAGAATCTGATAGTTTCCAAATGAAAGTTTCATTAATGATATTGTTTATTATAATTGAGGGGTTATTACATTTTATGCTGGTGTATAAAGATTTTACTCCGTTTGAGTTGATTCTAGTTTCAAAAACAATTTCTGATTTTGTAGACAATTCAACTAGCTTAAATGATTGAAAATTATAATGGTCGTCGGAGGATGTGAAGCTTATTTTCAATTCAAGGTTAAGTTTGTTGAAGTGTTTAGAAATAAATTTCAAACGCTCATTGACCGAAAAATTTAGCATCAGCAGTTCTGATTGTGTGGGCTTAGAGAATAGCCTAAAAATATCTTTCCCCAGCCATTCCTCGAAGAGAGTTAGTTTTAGATGAAATTCTTCCTCATTCTTTTTTTCTTTTTCTTTGTCCGATGCATTCAAAATTAATATTCTTATATCATTAACATTTCCTCCCATGGGACTTAATCCTAATGTGTTGTAATCCCTTTCAATTCTTGATTGATGCTTAAAGCTAAATATGATGTCTTTTTGGGTATCATTTTTTGTTACAACTTCTTTGTATGAACCTAAATCCACATCATTGGAAAGCTTATAAATTGATGGAGATAATTTTTGCGAATTGATGATCTCCAGATTCTTACTCACAAACTCCAAACACTTCAGCACAGACGACTTCCCCGCGCCATTTGGACCGAGGAATACGGTAGTGGGGGCAAGCTCGAGGGTTACATCTTCGAGACTTTTGAAGTTCTGTATGCGGATTGTGGTTTTCATATAGGTTGTCTGTGTTCTATGCTTCCTGTTTTTGCGGAACCGGAATAATTCAGATTCCTTACTAAAGTTTGAAAATTTCTCCTAATTTTCCAAACAAAACCGCTGGGAGAGAATCCTCTGAATTCTCTCCCATTGGCAAATGTTATCTTTTCAGCCGTGAGGCCGGTTTCTGACAGATTATTCATCCTCTTCCATTTCCCATTTGGCGTTATCATCCACCTTGCGCCTTCTTATATAGGAAGCAACTGAGTCAGAGACTTTACTCATGGTGCGGTCGGTATGCTCCTTTTGAAAGCGGACTGAGTATTTCCGGTCTATGTTCATCTGCGCGGCTACATCAATGGCATCAAGCGTTGCACCCAGGTAGCTGAATTTCCAATTACCGGTTGCTTCAAGCTCCCGTATCAGCCCTGCTATCTGCGCCAGATGATAAGTGCGGGAGGAGTTCTCGTGACCATCGGTGAGGATAACCACAATTACTTCTGCCTCTCCGGCAGTGAGCTGATCCTGTATCTTGGTCTGAAGCCGGGTAACGCTCATCCCGATAGCATCAAGCAGTGAGGTTGTGCCGTTTGGTTCATAGTCCTTCCGGGTGAGGGGCTTTATCTGTGCGGGTGATTCCTCCTGCAGGGGAATGTCAATCCGGTCGTTGAACAGTGTGAGAGAAACACGGACGGGCTGATCGGAGAAGTCCTTGACAAGCTGCCGGATAGCGGAGACCTGTTCGTTAAATGAGGAGATGGTTTCGCCGCGGACGCTATCCATTGAGCCGCTGCGGTCGAGGATGAGCTGATAGTAAATGGTTTTCACGGTACTGGTTCCTTTTGTTTGGTTGTTACCAGAACAGAGTGAAAGTTTTAGGGGATTTCCGGAAAATTGGTTCAGGAGGGGTATTATTTTTAACGCAAAGGGAGCAAAGGAGGCGCAGAGTAACGCAAAGTTTTGAGAATCACCCACAGTCCCAAGTGTCGCCATTGTCCCCAGCAGAGGAAGAGCCCGCGCGAAGACGCGGAGAAGTGTTACCTAAGAGGCAGAGTCAATTTAAGATTCTTTGTATTTGTATTCTGCAACTACTCCCAAACTCAATGGGGCACTATTGTTTGTCTTAGTAATTACCAGACCAGCGTGGGTGCCAGTTGTTAGTGGAAGTTTAAGGTCGTAGATAATAATATTGGGGCAGATGTTGACAAAAGTGGTACAAAGCTTTCCAATAAGCCAGAGTGCTCTTGCATTACTAAATGAGACAATTTTAACACCGTTAAATCTCTTTGTATCAATTTTGTCAATTGAGAGGAGGTATTCTTCATCAAATTTATATCCGGGGAAAAAAATAAAACGGATTTCTTTCCCCGGGAAAGTACAGTTTTTTGTAATTACCTCAATATCCTGCTCAATGAATGTTACTATTCCGGGAAAATTGACATTCTCAGGTAAAATTATGATATCATCAAAACATTTATTAAGTGCCATACCCAGTGAATCCACTTCTTCAGTGATGATTTTTTTTGATAATTCGGATTGATTCGGTAATGGCTGCTTAGGTGGATGCAAAAACCTTTCTATTTCTTCGAATTCGCAGATAGCCGAAATTATTTTATCCTTCACGGAGCTTACGGGTAAAACTTTATGTCTGTCTAATTGTCCGGTTGCACAAATATTTTTCGGAACGGGTTTTCCGATAATAATCGAATAGATGGCCAAAGCAAAGGGCAGTTCTATTGATTCTCCGCTTAGCGATACCTCAGGTATTTTCCCGTTTCTATCTGTTATTGCGAACTTCAGGTAGTCTGCAAACTTTGAAGATATATAAATCTGGGGATTTTTAAGAGAATCAATATACTCTTTTACTGACCTTGCTGCTTTGTAAAAAGAATCCTTAAATTCATTAAAAGCTCCATTGGCAGCCTCCTCATGGTTAGACTCTCTTATTTTGACCTGAATATAGAAGGCCGTGCTGATGGTCTGACCCTTTTTATCCTTTCCAGCAACAGTAAGATATGTTCTGCCAATTTCCGCTTCATTTGGAATATAAGGATAAAAATCAGAGCTGACGGAAGTAAATTCATCACCGATAATATTTGCAATATACTCCCTGGTTGAAGGAGTAATTGCAGCTCCAAAACGTCCTGTAAGTGTCTCACGGATGATCTTAAAAATACCAGGGCGATCGTATTCGTCAGATGTATGCCAGGTATTGGCTAATTCTCTGAGATCCTGATTAAGTGTATATTCCGAGCGCAGTTTCATCAGGATTTTCGCACTTCAAGTTTAATGGTATAAGCGGTCTTATCTGTCGTAATAATTAATACTAAAGGCAAAACAGCCAGCCGCGCCAAGACAGCTTTGTCGCTGATGAGGCATTCAGCCATTTGTGTTCGGATATGAATATTTTCTGACGAAAAAATACTACCTGTATCCTGTCTAAGGTCAAGCAATTTGATAATTTGATCATCGGCGATAAAAGTAAAAATAAGTTTTACAGCAGAGTGCTTATTGTCGAAAGCTGCTTCAACCTTAATGCCGCCACCTTTATGAAGTGTAATATTTTCGGGTCTATCAAAATCTTCCACTGCCGCATTCAATTCGTATGCTTCGTGAACGAAATCTTCATTGCTTTGGTCAATTCTCATATAACTCATAACGGGTTCAGAAAAATCAAAAGAGTGATGAGATGAAATCAAGTCAAGAATGAGTTTTTGATTATCACTCGCATTCTCATACGTCTCCAGTGCTTCGGCGGTGAATTGGTTAAGGACTTCGCTTATATATTCATGCCAGATTTCTGCTTCGGGGTCAGATACTTCACCACCATAGGTAATTCCATTGGGTAGTGTAATCTCTTTTTTTGATACCGCTGCACCTATATTCACAAAAGCTTCACTGTTAATATTTCCGGCGTATCTGGTCAGATGCTCGGGGTTTACAGTGCAGATATGATTTACAAATGCACTCAGCCGAACGGAGGAGATGGTGTCATCTGTGAATAAAAGATCTTTCCTGCCGGAGAACTGAATACTCCGGCTGAGCAGGATGCCCCGGCACTGATAGAGTTCATTAGTGTTTAAAATAAGCAGCCACCCAAAATCATAAAGCTGCCAGACCTGCCCCGGTGCCCAGATTGGGTTGAGCCGTGCGCTGTTAATACGGTTTCTGAGAGCGATGCGGCGTTCCTTGGGTACGGTCACAGTTTCGTGGTAAAGCAGAAGGTCTTTTTTCAGATTAAGGTCGTTATACATTTCCTTAAGCAAAGGATCACTTTCCATTGCCTGTTCAAGCTGTTTTGCTTCATCTTTTGCGAGTCTGCCCAGTATATACTCGCGCATTTCTTCGTATCCGAATCGTTTATTTCTCATAGTAATCAGTTCCTTCATTTAGACCGCTTATTATCCGGTCCAGATCAACAAAAATTCTCCCCGCCATAATCCTTAATAACACGTCATCATCAGTTACCCCCAATAGTTTTAAACTCATGAATCTTGAAAGTTCCTTCATCTGCTTATGTTTAACTGCATATTCAGCGCTTGAGGGGGCCGCGTATCCAAAAAGTTCTGCTGTTTCATCAAGAGTTTTTCCTAAAATAGTATATGCGTGCCATGCTTTCAGTATTTTTACTGAAGATCGTCTTTTGGAAGCTATCTCTGATACTTTGGCAATAATTGCCTCACGGGCCTGTTCGAATATTGCATTCTCTTCTGCACTCATTTCAGAAACATCCGATAGTCCGACAATCTTAGCTGAGATTTCCTGTTCTCCAAATTCATTTTCTTCAAAGAGGGAAACAGGATCCTGTTGAGTTATATATATTCTTTCTGAAATGCACTTTTTAAGTTCATTCACCGTAATGCCGCCTGATATATTGTTAAGAATAAACAGCATCAGTTGCTCAAGTTCAGAAACTCTTTTCTCGTTCCATCTTTCCTCTGAAATAAGCAGTTTTGTTTCAAATCGGGCTGCTAACAGGGGCAGAGTTTCCAGATCGGACGCTGAAAGAATTTTAAGCTTTTCTGCATTTGATGCCATTCTTTCCTTGTTAGAGTGAATTTTTCCCGAAGTTTCCAGTTTCTTAACAGACTCGTCAAATTTTTTGACAAAATAACTGTGCTCCGGGTGCCTTTGGACATATAACTGCTGGTAAACAACACCTCGGCAGATTTTGTAATAATAGCCGCCGGGGTCTTGAATTGAGTCCACTCCATTACGGTTCAGATGTTCATAAATTTGTGTAATGCAAGAGGGAACAAGCTCTTCGGCTGTTTCCAGAGTGAATTTTTGTCCGTTTTTTTCGAGAATCATTTTAAGGTTATTCTCTGCGGTTTCCCACAACAGGTCATAATCATCATCACTCTCTTTCCAGAATTTGCCGCTTGCGAATCGCACAAGTGCATCGCGCAGAGAATTTTTCTTACCCATTGCGGGCTCCCCTCTCTTTAAGGATGATTTCGTTTAGCTTGTCGTTGGGTAATTTTGAGGATCTGGGCCCCAATGTTTTACAGTGAAAACTTTGTCCGAAGAAGGGAAGTGCAACACAGTCTTCATCAACTTTGTCAAGAGACTTGGTGAGAAAAACCACTTCATCTCTATTGCGGTTCTTTGTTCTTGTTGAAAAGGGCACCCAGCGCGTCTGCCAGTAAGTGTCGCTTTCAGGGGAGGATGTTACCACTCCAGGGCGGTCTCCTTCCTTAAAGGAATTCCTCTTGTAATCGAATTGTACCATACGGTCCGGAACAAGATGGATGCTTCCAGGCACTTGTGGCTTCGCTATCGCTTTGTACTCCTCTTCATTGTAAGAGGCATCCGATTTATGGCGGCGGCGTATTTTTTCGTAACGGACCTTTTCAACGAACCGGTTGTATTTCATATTTCGGCTCCTCCATAACTCAAATTTACGATTTAGGCGGGCAATAGCAAAATTTTTATTTCTCTGCTGATTTTCCGGAAAAATCTCATTTCTTGCACTCTGTAATATCATAGGGAGAGGGACTCCCTTTTCAAGAGAAGTATCAAAAAACATCAGGAAAAATATAGCATTGAAGAATTTACTTATAGTTTTGTTATTATTTGCATTTGCGGAACAGGTATTACCGCAGTCTGCTGTTTACGTAAAAGACCGCTCATCAGATGAAACCGGTCGCCGGTTTATTTATTATTTGAAAGAAATGTTTAATACCTCATCTTCATTCACACTTTATAGCTATATCCCAAAGACCGATCCGGTTTTAGTGGTTGAGGTATTAACGATGGATAAAAATGACGGCGACAGCAGATTAGAGGGAACGCAGACAATGTACAGCGTTATCTGGTATGTGGTTTCACCGGATTACAATTGGGGACTCTATCTTAACGCCACCATGGGCTACAGCGGCAAGCAGAGAATTCAGGAAACAGCGGTTGATATTGTTGCAAACACAAAAAAAATAATTGACGAAATCAATCAGTATTTAAATGAAAATTGAAATTTTTCCGGAAATTTCTCTTTTCTTTCACTCCGTATGGTTATAAAGGAAACAGTGTAATGACAATAATTTTTATCGCAGCAAAAAACATTAAGGAAATAGCAGCAAAGGAGTATTTCATCTCCATCTTGGATTTTCTTGGTGCAGCGATTATTCTCGGCACGGCAAACGGAGTTCACTGTAAAGTAACGCTCAGCTTCTGGAAATGGGAAACTTCTTTTTCATTGCATGGCTGGGATGGCAACATCGTAAGACTGAAATCACAAATAACAGAAGAATAAGGATATATAACCATGAATGCAAAGCTTTCAGACACCACAGTTTCAGGCAACGGTCAACTTACCGAAATAAACGAAGCAGCCGCACCGGTGGGTAAAAAGAAATTTCTGAGTTATGAGAATGTCGGCTTCCGCGATGCAGGAAATGTAGGCGGGGCAGTGCAGGCCTTTGCAGTCAGTATAGACAGGTTTTTTTCACGTCTGATAAGACGCGCTGAAAAGGACACAGAGTTTCTTAAGAAAAAACAGGAAGAGGCAGAGGCGGAAGCAGTAAAACTCGAAAACCAGGCAGTGCTTCATGAGGCCACAATTACTGATTTCAGAAAAAGCACTATGCCCGATCTTGAAGCGCAAAAGGATAGTGTTAGGGCTGAGATTCGCGACATCAGAGAAAACCCACAGAAATATACAGACCAGAGCAGAGATTCTTTTAAATTCTGGAGTCTTGCTCTGGTGCTTTTCTTTATCACTGTTTTCATTCATGTGTTTTACAGTTCTGTAATTTACTCAGCACTTTTCAGAGAGGTTAAGGTTGAAAAGGGGACTATAGTCCACTCGGTTTTTTACCCAAATGTATATAGCGAAGCATATCATCTGAGCACTGAAGCATTTCTGGCTGCACTGGTTGGTCCCTTTGTGTTTTTGGGCTTTGCGCTGTTAATGCACTACTTTAAGGAGTTAAAAACCAAAATCGGTAATATTTCCTTCTGGAGTATGGTCGGGCTTACGTTATTATTCGATACACTTCTTGCATATCAGATTGCTAAACGGCTTTATGATGCGGAGAGGATAAATTCGTTTGATAATAAGGTGGTTTATGAGTTCTGGATGGCAGTTGCCGATGCAAATTTCTGGACGGTTATCTTTTTTGGGTTTGTGGTGTATTTCATATTCGGACTTCTTTACGGCGTGTTTGAAGAAGAGCGCAGCCGCCGCCTGAAACTAGAGCGGATGATAAAAGCACGTGAAGAAAAACTGGAAGAGCTTAACCGGAAAACAGACTCTTGCCGCAAAGAAATAGCGGAGCTTGAGGAAACTATCCGTACATTAAAACTTCAGGCAACGCAGATTCGCGTGCCTTCTGACAGAGTGTTTTACAGCCCTCACGAGCTGAGGCGTATCCTTTCTAATTATACGTATGGCTGGATGAAGTATTTGCGGGGCGGAAAATATGACAGAGAGGACTTGAATACTATCACCAAAATTCTCAATACATTTTATCAGACAAAAGGAATTTAGTACTATGAAAAAGATTATACCATTGTTTATTCTGTCTGTTTTTGCCTTCGGTTTTTACGGATGCGACAAGGGGAAAGCAGCAACTACCGAGGAGCAGTACACAAATCTGAATGTAACAATTCTGCTTGATTTGTCAGACAGAATATCAAAAATGAAAAATCCGGAGCAGGCCTCGCGCGATACTGCCGCCGTGATGCAGATTGTCCGCAGTTTTAAGAAGTTTGTGAGGACCAAAGGTATAGCTCATACGGATGATAAAATCAAAGTGATATTTTATCCGCAGGGGAGTCAGTCACTCATTCACAGAACAGCAGCAGAGCTTTCGGTGGATTTTTCTGCAATGGAAGGCGGTGACAAAAGATTTGCTTATGAAACGCTTGATAGTATATACAGCAGCGGGCTGAGTCAGATATATGATGCGGCATCATCCGCCGCCTCTTTTGACGGTTCTGATCTTTATAGTTTCTTTCGTTACCGCGCTCAGGATGACTGTATTAGCAGTGAACGCAACTCGAAAAACATATTGGTGATTCTCACTGATGGATATCTCTATCATAAAAACAATAAGATTAAGAACGAAAACCGCTATTCATATATAGGCCCAGAAGCCCCGCACCTGAAGATATTCAGAGGAAAAGAAAACTGGGAGCAAAGCTTTGATGAAGAGGGCTATGGGTTGATTCCTTCCGGTGTTCAATTAGAAAATCTTAGCATATTGGTGCTTGAAGTTAATCCGGCAGAGGGGCATGTCCGTGATTATGAAATCATCAGGAAATACTGGGGCGGCTGGTTTGAAGAAATGGGAATTACCGGGAAGAAGTATAAGATAGTGCAGAGTGATCTTCCTTCACAAAATGCCCCGATTATCGGGAAGTTCATTGAAACCGCAGCAAGGTTATAAAACAGCGCAAAAGTTTCCCGCGGATGAAGGCAGAAAAGTTGCAAAATCCACAAAACAGAACAGCAGGGCAGGATGAAACCTCCCAAATGCTTATGTGAGGATTTTCATCCTTGTAAGGGTTGCCACATTTGGTGAGCCCCAGACGGGGTAAGTGGAAATCGCAGTTTCATTAAAACCCACCAGTAAATCAGCATTGCAAAACCTACAATTTTTGCATATTTTAGTGCAACATTAATTTACCAATAAAGAGCTGAATATGTGGCGTTTCATTCTTCCAGGGTATCTGCTTTTTTCCGCAATTGTTTTTTCTCAGAGTTTTGGCGGTTCGTTTGTGTTGCCGGTTAAAAGGGATATTACACAAGGGCAGTGGGTTGATTATTCAAATTTCAAACTGTATGTGGCTGAGGGGGTCTCCGGTTTGCACGTCTATACTCCATATATAGATTCTATCGGGTATGATGGCGGCTTCACTGGCGCGGGGGAATACAAGTGCGTGGAGGTAAAAGGCAGCCACGCATACGTTGCCGCCGGAAGCGGTGGTCTTCAGATTATTGATGTAAGTAATCCTGCCGCAATGTCTCTGGTTGGCTCCATTGCTAATCCTGATCTTCGGGTTCTTCATCACTCCGGACAGTATGTTTTTGCCGGGAGTATTTCAAAACTGTTCATCTATGATGTTTCTAATCCTGCAACGATTAGTCTGATTTCAGAAACCAATCTGCCTGGTGATCCGCTCCGGATTATGGCAGATCGCAACCGTCTTTACCTGGCACTTGGTTCCTCTTGGGGCGGTTTGCAGGTGGTTGATATCAGTAATCCGTCCGCACCTGTTCTCACCCAGCTTTTTACCTATCCTGGTTTTGTGTATGACTGCGTTCTTGATCTGGAGGAAGGAGATGCAAATCTTCTGTTTGTTGCCGAAGGAGTTCGGTATCACACCTATTCCGTAAACAATCAGTCGGTTCCGCCTGTTCATCAGAGCACTGATTCGGTCGGGGGGAAAGTCTCGCGCATTGCATTCCCGGGTTTTGTTGTCGGGAAGGACGGCTCAACTATAAAGCTTTATGACCATCAGTTTATTGTTGCATCCTATTTTGCACCGGGAGCAAGCACGTTTATTGCAGAGGGCGGAAGCCAGCATATAGCCGCCTGCGGTGACTCACTGCTTTATATGGGAATACTCACCAGTGATGCGGAAGAGATATATACACCGAAGGGATATGAACTGTCTGATATATACCCTAATCCGTTTAATCCCTCCGCACGCATACAACTTCAGCTTGAGAAGCAGAGTTATGTAACCGCGGAACTGATCTCATCTCTCGGTGAAAAACTTGAAACCCTTTCAGAAGGAGTTTTTCCGGAAGGCCTTCATCAGTTTACTCTCAGAGCGGGGGGATATACAAGCGGTGTATATTTTATCCGCTTTATTGTTTCTGATGTTTCACGGAAGAGCAGCGCGGCAGAAATTAAAAAAGCAATTTTGCTGAAATAAATCAGTTTACCACAGGTTTCCGACCCTGGAAGCACTTATCGCTGTGCTGTTTGGGGGCAGGAGGGGGGTAACTGTGCCTTACTGCTGAATTTGCCTCGTGCACCGCTTAAAACTGTTTCGGTGGTTCGCCAGTCCTGCTTATCTTGCAATAAAAAATATCTGTTACTTAGATACTGTTAGTAAAGAAAAGGTAATCGAATGTCCGTATATAAAGTTGCGATCCTCGCGGGAACAATGGG
>JADLAF010000240.1 GCA_020848375.1 Ignavibacteriaceae bacterium | reverse complement strand
TGCTCAAAAGAAATCAGGATATGGCTGCACAGCAGCAGGCAGCTACAAAGCTCAAAAAACAATCATCAGACACCTCACGTAAGGACATCAAACGGCTTGAGGCAGAGCTCAGGCAGGAAAAGCATAACCGCTCCAAAGATTTAAAAAAGAAATTAGAAAAGACAGAAACAGAAATTGCCGTGTTTGAAGGAAAACTTAAAACCGCAGAAGACCGCCTTGCTGACCCTACACTTTATCAGAGGCCGGATGAATTGAAAGCAGTTAATACTGAGTATAAAGAAATAAAAGAGAAGCTTGCAAAAGTATATTCTGACTGGGAAGCCGTCAGCATAACTCTGGATGAAATTGACAGGGAGTTTGAAGAGCGCAACAAGGCCCTGGCGGAAACCTGAGTAAAGAACTATATATTCCTCTCTCACATAAAGAGGAGCAGCAGAGTTCTAAACCTTAATCCCCAAAAACTCCTGTGCAAGCGGAATGCCGCCAAGCAATGCCGCGTCATCGCCGAGAGCTGAGTTCACCACTTTCACATGGCTCCCCACAAACGGGAGTGAATATTCTTTGAATGACTGGCGGATCAGAGGCATCATAAACTTGTGCCCGGCTTCTATGGCACCGCCGCCGAGAACAATCATTTCCAGATTAAGCAGGTTATTGAGATCAGCAAGCACTTTTCCTATGATATGGCATGCGTTGGAAACATGCTTCACGGCAACTTTATCCCCTGCATCCAGTGCCTGAGAAAGTATTTTGCTTTTAATCTGGATTCCGGCTTTCACCTGCTTTGCCAGCAGACTCCGCTTTTTGTTCTTTTTGATATCATTCACAATATCGCGCACCATGGAAGTGCGGCTCGCAAATGCTTCAAAACATCCTTTTTTGCCGCAGCCGCAAACCGGTCCTGACGGGTCATAGGTGATATGACCTATTTCCCCGGCAAAGTTATTGGCTCCGCGGTAAACCGATCCGTTAAATATGAGTCCGCCGCCGATACCTGTACCCACATAGACCACCAGGACGTTTTTCTTCCCCTTCGCCTTATCAAAATGGAGTACGCCGAGCGCAGCCAGATTGACGTCATTTTCAATGATTACGGGAAGTTTTGTGTATTTTTGTAGTTCTTTTTTGATATGGTAATTCTTGAGGCCTAGATTTGGTGCCATGCCTATGACTCCCGTCGGGGGGTCAACAAATCCGGGCACTCCAAGGCAGATTGCTTTAATCTGGGACTCTTTAATATTGTTTTCTGCAAGCAATTTCTGGACTGTCTCATGAAGAGCGAGAGGGTAGCCCGGTTTCCCTTTGGTAACTTTAGTGCTTTTTTTTGTGGTTGCAACAATTCCGTCTTTTGAATTCACTAACGCACCCAGAATTTTGGTGCCCCCCATATCAATGGTTACAATGTATTCGGTCAAGGTACCTCCGGTATCAGATTATTTAAAGGAGAATTAGTAATAGCTAAAAATATAAAAGTTGTCCCACTAAAAAAACTGGGGCAAAATTACCTCCGCGATACTTCGGTACTCATGCAGATTGCCGAAACCATCCGGCCGGCTCCTGAAGATCTTCTCCTTGAAATAGGTCCAGGCACCGGGGCACTAACTTCAGCCCTCTATGGTGCAGTAAACCAGTATATCGCTGTTGAACTTGACCGGAGAGTAATTGAAGAGCTGAAAAACGCCTATCCCGAACTTCATCTGATCGAAGGAGATATCGTAAAGATCAGACTCAGAGAACTCTCTGAGCAGTTCGGCGGTCAAAAGCTGAAAGTTGCAGGAAATATCCCCTACAACATAACTTCTCCGATTATATTCAAGTTGCTTGAAGAGAAGGAGGTTATCCGGCAGGCAACACTGATGGTGCAGCTTGAGGTGGCTCAGAGAATAACTGCAGTGCCCGGTACAAGAAACTCCGGCATATTCGGAATAATAACACAAACTTTTTGCTGTGCTGCGTTTTGTTTTGAAGTTTCGCGTGATTGCTTTTATCCGAAACCGGATGTTACATCAGCTATTATTCAGTTAACTTTTGACGGCAGAAACAGCGAAATTGAATTTGATTATTTCAGGAGAATGGTAAAAGCAGCATTTTCAAAAAGAAGAAAGCAGCTTCATAACTCCTTTAAGGGAACAGATTTTGAACTTGAAGATTTTTCAGATGCTCCGGTAAAAATGTCTGACCGGCCGGAACAGTTAACCATACAGGACTTTTTAAATTTATATCATTATTTCAGAGTGAAAAAACAACTACAGCTATGAGCGAAAAGATTAAAGGATTATTCAGACCGCTTACCCCGACGGATATATCTGTCGTCTGGTTTTATCTTTTTCTTTCATTATTAAACCTGATTTATCACAGCAGAGTAGATGAATGGCTCATCCTCATCGGTGTAAACTTTGCCGTTATCGCCGCTGTTATATGGCTTGCGCATATACATTCCGTTAACAACTCCCTGGTAATCAGACATATCAGGTACTGGTATCCGGCACCTATGATACTGCTCACATTTAAGGAACTCTATCTAATGGTCAAGCCGATTAGAGGAGTTGATTTCGATGATATACTTATTCAGATTGACCGCTGGATCTTTGGCACCGATCCCACCCATGCACTTTATGCAATAGCAACTCCGCTGCTCACGGAGTTCTTGCAGATTGTGTATGCAACTTTTTACTTCCTGCCGATGATTCTTGCCGCCGAACTGATCAGGCGGGAAAGATATACCGAGGGACAGTATGTCATCTTTGCTACTGTGTACGGATTTTTTATTTCGTATATCGGATATTTTCTTGTCCCGGCGATCGGACCACGATTTACGCTTCATGTATTTGAGACAACCAACAGCGAACTGCCCGGACTTTTTCTAACGAACTTTCTCAGAGAAATTATTAATACGGGCGAATCAGTGCCGGCCGGAACGCTTAATCCTGCTCAGGTGGTTCAGCGGGATGTGTTCCCCTCAGGGCATACCATGATGACAGCAATTGTGATGTATCTTTCGGTAGTGTACCGCGCCAAAAGCAGAAATTTCCTGCTGATTTGCGGAACCCTGCTCATCTTTTCAACGGTTTATCTGAGATATCATTATGCCATTGATGTCATAGCCGGACTCGGCTTTATGGCCTTTTCCCTGATTACCGGACATTATATTTTTAAATACTGGAATTCTTATACCAATGCAGACTATACCCGTTCATTCGGACAAAAAAACTGAAGTAAAACGCATATTCGACTCCATAGCAGGAAGCTATGATTTTCTTAATCATCTTCTTTCTGCAGGAGTGGATTTTTACTGGCGTAAAAAAGCCCTGAATCTGACCGCAATGGGTAAAGATGCCATTCTGCTTGATGTTGCCTGCGGCACCGGTGACTTTGCCATCGAAGCCCGCAAACAGGGGGTGAGGCATATATACGGCGCGGATTTCTCAGGCAATATGCTCCGTCATTTCAACAAGAAGAGTGACTGGATAATCGGGAAGAATGTTCAGCTTGCAGCAGAGCATCTTCCATTCACCGGAGAATATTTCACCAACATCACCGTTGCATTTGGCGTCAGAAATTTTTATGATATACCAATGGCATTTAAGGAATTTGCCCGCGTTATAAAACCAGGTGGAAAAGTAACCATACTCGAATTCCGGATGCCAACCAATCCTCTGATCCGCGTTTTATATAATGCTTATTTCAAATATATACTGCCGCTTATCGGCAGAATGGTATCAAAAGATAAATCCGCTTACACCTATCTGCCTGAATCAGTAGAAGAATTCGATAAAAATGTAGATCTGGTAAAACTGCTCAAAGAAGCCGGGTTTAAGTCAGCCGCCCGTCATAATCTTACCTTCGGGCTGGTTCAGGTGGTGATCGGGGTTAAATAAGAATGAAGAATGAAAAATGAAAAATGAAGAATTTTTTATCGCCGCAACCCGCAGCGCGGGTGACCGGTTAACAATATTACGATCGCATTTACACTACCTTCTTGAACCTGCATC
>JADLAF010000239.1 GCA_020848375.1 Ignavibacteriaceae bacterium | reverse complement strand
TGCCACGGGTTTATTCCTGTCTTCATATAAACTTATGCCGATCTTAAACAAAGCATCGTAACACTTACAATTTTCTTTCACTTTTGCAAAGAATTTGACTCGTTATAGAATACTTCCCCCGGTTTTATTAGCTGAAAGTGAGTATATAAAAAAAGCCGCCCAAAAAGAGCGGCTTTTGTATAATATATATCCTGTTGAAATTACTTCATCAGAATCATTTTGCGGGTCAGTTTGCCTGCCGGTGTGGTGATGCTGTAGAAGTAAATGCCGCTGGTCATGCCGGTTGCGTCAAAAACGTGGCTGTGCTTTCCGGAGGATTTTGTTCCCTCAAAAAGCACGGCAACTTCCTGTCCGATAGCATTGGCAACTGCGACACGGACTTTTGTCTGCTTTGGAAGTGAATAGCTGATCATAGTTGATGGGTTAAAAGGATTCGGATAATTCTGGTTCAGAGCAAAGCTGTTTACACTGACGGTTTCTTCCTTTACATCTACGGTCGGCTCTTCATATTTGAAGCGGAAAACCTTGCCAGAACCGCCGTCAGCAACATAGGCAGTAAGAGCATCCGGTGAAAGCGTTACATCCGATGGTCCGGTCATGGGGGCGCCTTCAGCATTCGGGTTGTTTGGGTCATTCTGTGAGGGGAGCTCAAACATATTCTGAGCAAAATTAATCAGGACGGTGTAACCTTTCACCCATCTTTTTGTGGTATCGGTTCCGGCTACCCAGAGGATGCCGGTTTTGTCAACAGTGATGCCATAAGGGATGGCTTTATCAAAGGTTAGTTCACCGGCAGCATCCGATACTCTGGTTCCGGTGTAGCTGCTCGGGTTAAACTGGTCTCCGCCGGTCCAGACTGCAATGCCTCCGGTAACCTGGGTGTTTGAATAAGAATTTCTTGATGTATAAAAAGGGGTTTCCGGCAGATTATAGTTTGCGCCGGGTACGGTTGCAACATCGCGGATGACATCAACGCCGGCAGTGTGTGGGCCGCCTGGTTCTACCGGTGCGGTTGTTGCCATAGGAACCCATGATCCTCGCGCTGGTGTAGTAACGCCGTAACTGAAATTATAAAAACGGAATGAGGTGCCAAAAGGGATACCTGTCATCAATACGGTATCTTTTGTAGCAGCTAATCCGTTTATATAGGTTCCGTAACCCGCGCCGGTTAATCCAAAACCGAATTTCTCAACCAGAGTTGTATCACCATTCGGGTAACGGTATTGGGCTGCTACTGTATTTGGTGCAGTGCGAGGGTAAGGGATGTTTGAATTAATATAAAGGTCTGTGCCGATTGTAGTGATGCCTCTGATTGCGCCAACGTTTCCCTGAAGGGTATCTGAGTCGCCGTTCAGGTCAAAGTTAATAAGTACTTTGAAGACGGTGTCGGCCGAATCAGCATAAAAAATTGCATTCTGAGCGCGGCTGTTTGTTACTTTTGAAGACGCGAGATAAACCCGGCCGTTAACATCTGTGGTAACCATAAAAGGTTCGACTAATGAGTCAGCTACAGGATAAGTGATTTCCCCCTTATATTTCCACTCTGCCTGCCCATAAATCATTCCGGTCAGGAGCATTAACATAAATAGTAAGTTTCTCTTCATTGGGTCCTCTGTATGTCTCGGTTAATTTTAATTAAGGAGTATGCAATTTAACACATTCTACATCGAGAGCCAACCACCAGATGAATCTGGTGGTTAGTGAGAGGGGTTGCATCATCGTTTTAATAACACCCGGATTCGAGAGCCAACCTCCGGATGAATCTGGTGGTTAGTGAGGGGGGGTGCATCATCGTTATAATAACACCCGGTTTCGTGAGCCAACCACCAGATGAATCTGGTGGTTAGTGAGAGGAGTTGCATCATCGTTTTAATAACACCCGGATTTATCCGGGTGTTATTAATGCCTAGCTTAAGGGAGTTGTGGGAGGAGTTGCATCATCGTTTTAACGGCCTGATGCATCCGGGTGTTATTCCTGATACTTTGAGAAGATGACAGTGGTATTATGTCCGCCGAAACCGAATGCGTTGCTGAGGGCATAGTTTACGGTCTTTTTCTGTGGTTTGTTGAATGTATAGTTCAGGTCACACTCAGGGTCGGGATGCTCAAAATTAATTGTCGGCGGAACGGTGTCTTTTATTACCGCAAGTATGGATGCAATCGCTTCAACAGCACCTGCCGCACCGAGAAGGTGTCCGGTCATACTCTTTGTTGAAGATACATTCATCTTGTACGCCTGATCACCAAAAACCGCTTTGATGGCTTTGGTTTCTGCTATATCACCGAGTCCGGTTGAAGTACCGTGCATATTAATGTAATCAATGTCAGTGGTATTAAGATTAGCATCTTTAAGAGCGCGCCTCATGGCGAGTTTTGCCCCGATTCCTTCCGGGTCAGGCGCGGTGATGTGGTATGCATCCGCTGAAAGACCGACACCGACCAGTTCAGCATATATACGCGCACCGCGTTTTTTTGCGTGTTCAAGTTCTTCAAGGAAAAGCGCACCGCCTCCTTCACCCATTACAAAACCATCGCGGGTTGAGTCAAACGGACGGCTTGCTGTCCGGGGGGAATCGTTCCGGGTTGAGAGTGCACGGGCTGAGTTAAATCCTCCCATACCAATTTCGCAAATGCTGGCTTCACTTCCTCCGGTCAGGACTGCGTTAGCCATTCCGTTTTTGATCAGCAGATAAGAATCAATGATGCAATTGTTTGCCGTGGCACAGGCAGAGACGATACAGTGGTTTGGTCCTTTAAAACCATACTGGATTGATATCTGACCCCCGGCTATATCGGGGATAAGCATGGGGATGAAGAACGGAGAGATTCTGTTTGGACCTTGTGTATGACTAATTACTGACTGCTGGCTGAAGGTCTGAATGCCTCCGATACCGCTGCCCATGATAACCCCAATGTCTTCTTTCTCTTCACTGCTCAGTTTGGAAGGGTCAATACCTGCGTCCTCCAGTACCATTTTCGCGGCTGCCATGGCGAACTGCGCGAAAGGATCCATTCTCCGGGCTGACTTTTTTTCCATATAATTGCCTGGGTCATAACCTTTTAGTTCGCAGGCGAATTTTGTCTCTATTCTTGAGGTGTCAAATTGTTTAATAAAGTCGCTGCCGCTAACACCATTCATCATGGCCTCCCAGAACGACTCGACCGTCAGTCCGATTGGAGTGAGAGCACTCATGCCTGTAACAACTACTCTTTTATTTGTCATAGATATCCTTTCGGGTATAATCCTATATTTTCGTCTGCTAAAAAAAGTCTTCCTGGGAAGGGGGTGAAGATAATACCGGAACATTAAACACACTAAACAGCCGGAAATCTGCTTTTTTACCCAAAAATTGGAAGATTCTCTTATATAATATGCTAAAAGGGGGGTGAACTTACAAAACCGCTTATCATCTCCCATAACCCCTTAGTGTTTAATAGATGACCCTGTCCGGGCAGTTGTGAGGAGGTTCTCCACAGTAATTCCGGGACGTTTATAACCCCGCACCCGGATTTTCGTATTTTTCATTTTTACTTTTTATTGAATTTGTGACTAAAGAAAACAAAGAAAAAATAATCATTGCGGTGCTGAGCATCATTTTTACCGCTGCTGTCATCATTTGGTTCTATGATCTGGTGAGGTATGCTGTGGCGGGATGGCTTTACAATGATCCCCCGGGCGCGCTCTCTTTTAACGGGATTGTTTTGGAAGGAATGAACCTGAAAAAGCTTTCTTCCGGCGCGGCGCTTTTTGTGCTGCTTATGCCTTATCTGGCTGTTATTGTAACCTCTGAGCTTTCGGTCTGGCTGCTCCGAATCTGGAAGAACTTTCGTACCGGTTCAGCGGTCATTATTTTTAATCTGCTTAATCTGCTCTTCCTCTTTATGAGTATGTTTTATCTGATGGGTACTGTTGCTCTTGATATAACCGGCAATGAACTTTGGACAGCATTTTTTAAGGCACAGGGGCTAAAACCGCAGGAGCAGTATCTGTATATTTTTCTGGGGACAGCCCTAACGTTTTTTTACAGCACATTTGCAACTACACGAATTAAACAGTTATTAACAGAGTTATTTTAAAGGAATCATGAACCGTCTTAATAATAAAACAGTACTTATTACCGGAGCCACATCGGGCATTGGAAAATCTTGCGCGCGATATTTTGCCTCAGAAGGGGCTAACCTTGTTTTGTTTGCCCGAAGAGAGCATCTGCTTGATGAGGTGAAGAACGAACTAAAGAAGCTGACTGAGGGTGATATATATACCTCGCCCTGTGATATTACAAATTATAAAAATGTTCAGCAGGTGGTTTCCGCTCTGCCGGAACAACTGAAAAAGGTAGATATATTGGTCAACAACGCCGGACTTGCAAAGGGGCTTGAGCCGATAGCAGACGGACTGCCTGAGAACTGGGATGTTACCATAGACACTAACGTTAAGGGGCTGCTTTATGTTACCAAAGAAATTGTGAAGGGGATGACTGAACGCAACTCCGGTCATGTAATTAACATAGGTTCAACGGCAGGACACGATGTATATCCGAACGGGGGGGTGTACTGCGCAACAAAGTACGCGGTTAAGGCAATTACCCAGACGCTGCGCATCGAGCTGGTCGCGACCAGTATCAGGGTGACCACCATAGACCCGGGACTGGTTGAAACCAATTTTTCCAATGTCCGGTTTAACGGTGACAGCGAGCGGGCTAAGAACGTGTATAAAGGAATTACTCCTCTCACTCCTGATGATGTGGCTGACGCAGTGCTCTATGCTGCCACACGACCGCCGCACGTGAGCATTAATGAAGTGATACTCACTCCGGTTAATCAGGCCAATAGCAACTTTGTCCATAAGGTCAAAGCTGATTAATTTTGAAATAAGGTTCCATGAAAAAAATACTAATTCTCTGGTTCGGGGCGTTTATTGTAACATTTCTTGCCGGATATCTTAACAGTGTCACCGGTTCTGATTTTCCACTTTCCGGCACGATAGGCAGCGGAAAGAAAAAAGTAACGTATTACTTTGAGACGGTTTATAACGACAAACAGCCGATGGAAATTATGATGCGGACTGATATCCCTGATCTTGAGGGATATATTGTGAACCGCACGGACGGAGCGGCTGATACCATACCCATGGTCTATTCTGAAAACCGCATTACGGCACAATTTGACTCGGTGGCCCCAGGCACGCTTCTGATCTACGATGTATATATCAACTATGAGGGGAAATGGATTCAGGTTCCTGAAGAGATGACTGTTACAACTGAGATACTGGGTTTCCTGCCAAAGACGATTCGCGTACTTGTTTTTATCTGCTTGTTTGGAGGCGTACTTCTGGCAGTAAGGAGCGGCATTGATTATTTTACTGAACGGAGTAATCACCGGAAGACAGGATTCTTCGCTTTGATTGCCTTTGGCTGTTACTCTCTGATCGTGATGCCGGTTAAGCTGAGCTTTGAACTGGGGCTGGTTAACTCGATGCAAAAGGTCTCTCCGGAAATTATATATACTTTGAAAGATATGTCATTCTTTTTGGTTTGGACAGCAGTGATGATTGCCGCGTTTAATGTGAAGAACTCAAAGCTGGTTGTGGCAATCGGCGCGGGAGTGATTGTAGTGATGACGGTTTTTCTGGGGTAGGAAGAGTTCGCGCAAATACGCAATGTGTAGATACACGCCGCGGCGTGTATGTACGGGAAGGTGCAGGAAAAGTTTTTAACGCAGAATTCACCCAAAGACACAAAGTGTAGATACACGCCGTGGCGTGTATGTACGGGAAGGTGCAGGAAAAGTTTTTAACGCAGAGTTCGGACAAAGGCGCAAAGTGTAGATACACGCCGCGGCGTGTATGTACGGGAAGGTGCAGGGAAAGTTTTTAACGCAGAGTTCACGCAAATACACAATGTGTAGATACACGCCATGGCGTGTATGTACGGGAAGGTGCAGGAAAAGTTTTTAACGCAGAATTCACCCAAAGA
>JADLAF010000238.1 GCA_020848375.1 Ignavibacteriaceae bacterium | reverse complement strand
TGAAAGATCAGAGAACCGAAGCTGCAAAGGTATTAAAAGGACCGGCTAAAAAACTCTCGGTGCCAAAAGAACAGTTTATTGAAGACCTAGGTAAAGCCGTCTATGCATCAAAGATAATTTCTTATGCGCAGGGATATATACTGCTCCGCAATGCAGGCGCAGAGTTTGGCTGGAATCTTAACTACGGCGGAATTGCCTCAATGTGGCGCGGCGGATGTATTATCCGTTCAGTATTCCTCGGAAAGATTAAAGAAGCGTTTGATAAAAATCCGGGACTGAATAATCTTCTGCTTGATCCTTTCTTCCGAGACAAGATTGATTCCTCTCAGCAGGGATGGAGAAGAGTTATTTCAGAAGCAGTATTAAACGGCATCTGGGTTCCGGCGCTTTCAACAGCATTGACTTATTATGACGGATACCGCAATGAACGTCTGCCGGCAAATATGCTTCAGGCGCAGCGTGACTACTTTGGCGCACATCAGTATGAGCGTGTTGACAAACCGAGTGGTGAGTATTTCCATACCAATTGGACAGGTAAGGGCGGAGACACTGCTTCATCAACCTATACTCTGTAAGATCAGGATATACATTAGAAGACAACAGGCATTAACTCAACCACATCCGGCAGAATTGTTCTGACTGATCTGGTGGTCTTTCTGATGGTATATATAACTCCGGCTCTGGCTCAGGTGATGCCGGTGCCGCTGTTTATGCTTGACCCGATGCGGCTGCTTTTCCTGACTGGAATGGTTCTGGCGCACAACATGGGGAACTCAATACCGAAGAGCTGCGCAGCTATTTTCTTATTGATACTCTGTTTAAGCCCGGCTCAATTGAGATGGTCTGTTCAGATATTGACCGCTCGGTTACCGGATCGGCTGTACCGCTTGCGGCATCACTTCATCTGACTGCCTCAAAAAAACTTGCGGCTGAATACTTCAACGAAAGACGCGAAACAGGTGTTATTAACACAGGCGGTGAAGGGACGGTAATGCTTGACGGTGCGGAGTTTTCTCTTGCCAATAAAGCTGCATTGTATATAGGCAGGGGCATAAAGGAAGTAATTTTTGCGAGCATTCATGAAAGCAGCCCGGTTAAGTTTTATTTTGTAAGCTACCCGGCTCATAAAGAGTACCCGTCAAAAAAAATTGCCATGGCTGATGCTACCCCGGTTAAGCTGGGGTTTTTTTGTTTTTGCATCTTCTGAGGGAAGCAAGAGCAAGGCATAACAACAACCGGCACTCATACTACGCCGAGACGTTGCAATCGCAAAAATTTTGTGGTCATATATATTGCGATTGGCGATTGCAACGTCTCTACCAAAAAAATGATGTGTGGAATTCGGTAGAGACGATGCAAACACAACCAAAACATTTTATCTTGAAGGGTCTTGTGTGTTTGCATCGTCTCAGGGAAACAAGAGGAAAGCCGCATAACAACTGGTCGGTGTATTTCGCCGCGAAGTTGCAACCACAGATGTTATATGTAATTTATAGCGAAAAAAGGGTGCAACGTTTCAGGGAAGCAAGTTATGACTCTGAACAAACTGCCAAAGTAACAGCAAAGGTTACTTTCCCCCGCTCCGGTTCCAATCTTTTTCTTCGAGAAAGACAGAAGCCGCCAGCAGCACTGCAAACGCCAGATCAAAAACCATCCAGAGCTCCCGACCGAGTGCCACCTTAAAGACGGGATTAAACAGCAGCGCCCCAAGCGACCAGACCAGCGGTGTGAAGCGGTACCGCGCTGAAAAGCCGGAGTATGCAAGAAAGATGAAACCGGCAGTTGCTGCAATCCGCAGGAACTGATAATAGCCGTAAGGCATATCAAACACCGTAAGTAAAAGAAGAAGCGCGAGGATGAGTTTGATGGGAGTGGAGTTTTGGCTGGTTAAACTAGCTTTAATCAAAATACTTACGTTCTTGTGAAAAAGTTACTTCAAAGGACTTTATCGCTTTAAAAATATTTTTCTTAATTTTTGTCAAATTATTAAAACTATTACTTGAGCGAATAGTAATCGCCCTGTCATCCAATATGATGAATCTGTCATGATTATCGTCTTTCGTCGGAGGATTGTACTTTTTAACTCCCTTATAAACTTTATCACCGTAAAGCGATTTAATTGTTATTTCAGTTTTCTTTTGAAGAAGATTTAGTTCGTTCGGCTCACCGTGCAGAAGTATTTCTACAGGTTTGGAGCAGAGGCGAAGGACTGAAAGAATAAACTCCGCGTCATCTTCAAACTTAGGATTCTTAAACAGGAACAAATCGCAGAATTCAATCTGCTTTGCTTCCCGTATATATGGCGCAAGAATTTCAGCCGGAGAAAACTCCTTGCCCGGTTTAAAGGTGATTGTTTTTGGTATTCTGTATAAACGGCATCTGGTGTCATACTCCTGTGAGTTGAAGTCAATCAGATTATAATAGCGTATTGCTTCTTCCGTTTTACTTTTTGCCTGGACGCCAATCTTGTCGGGCGTAGTTTCAGCAAGGGTTTTCAGAAGATCGGTCACCTGAGGAAGTATAACCGGAGTAAATTTCAGATTTCTTGGCCCAAGCAGGTCATCGAACATTTTCCTGAGGTTCTGATCCTGAATTGAGTCAAGCATCTTTTTGAAACCGGTCAGCCATTCAGAAGCGCCCCCCTGATTATCAATCGGAATAGAATGATACTTTTCCAGATATTCAGTCATTTTATGAAACTCCCGCTGAGTTTTGTAGTCAGCCCAGTTGTCCCGGATCTGCTCAATCAGCCGGAGATCAAGAGCAACCGGCTGCATTATTTCTGCCTCTTTAGCTGTTCTTCAAGCAGTTTGTAGGAAAGGTCAGATGCCTCACTGAAAAATCCATTTGGCCAGGGGGTGATAAAGTTGCCGAGTTTGTCAACCTTTAAATTTATAACCTCGGTCTTGTTATCAACGGGATTAAAGAAGTAAAATCGAATGTGCTGTGGCTTAATTTTGCCTTTCGCAATTAAAAGTTGATAACCCCTAATGAGGTGTTCGCTATGGGTTTCTATGATAAATCTGGTGTTCAACCAGGGGTATTGCTTGTTGCCGGATAACAATTCTGATAATTGAAATTGTAGTTTTGGATGGATGTGAAGTTCAGGTTGCTCTACCAGTAAATAATTCCTTTCATAATTGTGTGATTCATAAACCGAAGCAATTATTGGAAAGGTTTGAATTAGTCCGCTGCTACTTTGTTCAAAAGGGAAAACTGAACCATTCAAGGATTTTACAAATATTTTGGTTTGCTTACCAATATTTTCCTTGTAAATATACTGGGCAAGTGAAAGTTTGCGTAGCCAAAAAAGCACTCCACTAAAAGAAAATCCTAAATTATGATCATATTCTAGTATGGCCTTCCTGTACTCATTAATTTTTTGTGCGAGATCCTGATCAATGTTGTTATAGTTTATTTTTTTCTCAAAAAAACTTGTCAGAGTAACGACCTTATCCCATAAGTCGTGTAATTCAATATTTCTTTTTTCAATTATATCTTTAAAGTAATAGCTTTTCTCACTATAGGTCTTTTTTGTTTTTGAATTATAAATCCGGTTTACTCCTGCTCTTACAGAAGGAAGGTGTTTAACGTTTAGTACTTTTGAAATAATCCCGGGAATATATTCAAACAGTTTTAGCATGGTTGCACATGCCAGCAGCACTTTCCTGATATTTTTTCTCGACCGGTCATTTTTAATTGATTTATCATTACAAATGCTACCAATAAGATTTTTTAAAATATTCTCCTGTGTTTGGGTTGAAAGGCGATTAAGACTCCAATCAAAAGTATAACCCTTCTTATTGAGTTGATCATTTAATAAAGTGTCTCTAATGTCCATGCAAAATTTCCCTTTTACGTCTCCGTTGTTCGATTGAGAAAACACGAGCTTAAAACTTGATTTCAGTTCGTTTTCGTAAACTAATATTTCTTTTAGATTTGCCTTGCTTGGCATATAACTAAATCTTATAGATGCTTTAAAGTTAAGATTATTACAAAACTCTTTAACAAAATCCAAAGTGTTTTCTTGTGTGTCGAATAAACTTAAGAGCTTATTCTTTTCATCTGCTGTAAAACAGCCTAAATCAATACCTTCTAACCATGATTTATTTTTATCGTCCCCTATTGTTATCCAACCACCACTAAAAAAGTTTGAGTCATAATCTTTAAGAAATGATCTGTGGTTGACTTCTACAATTATATCCCGTGTAACATCATTTTGAAAAACGATATCTTCGTACCTGCCAAGGTCAACTGAATTTTGAAGCTTATACTTAGTTTTTTGAGGTTTAGCAAGAATTACTTTATTAATATTGATTCCAACAAACTCCAGGCACTTCAACACAGACGACTTCCCGGCGCCGTTGGGGCCGA
>JADLAF010000237.1 GCA_020848375.1 Ignavibacteriaceae bacterium | reverse complement strand
CCAAAGATTTTTGTGCGGGAGACAATTACCGCACTGGCTGAAAAAGGAGTGAAGAGCATTATCCTGATCACTGCAGGATTTAAGGAAACAGGCGAAGCAGGCAGCAAGGCCGAAAAAGATCTGGTTGAATATATACGCTCGCGCGGGATGAGGATGGTCGGTCCAAACTGCATGGGTATCATTAATACCTCATCAGAGATAAAACTGAACGCAACATTTGTGGCTGAAAAACCCCGGGAAGCTAAGGCGGGGTTTCTCTCTCAGTCAGGCGCGCTTGGCGCGGCGGTTTTGAACGGACTCCGTGAAAGTGGTATCTCCTTCGGTCACTTTATCAGCGTGGGGAATAAAGCTGATGTAAACGAAAATGATTTACTTGCATACTGGCTTGAAGAAAAGAGCATTTCTGCTGTTGCAATGTATCTTGAAAGCTTTGTTGACGGCACTAAGTTTCTGGATATATATAACAATTCAAAGACCCGCAAACCCGTAGTGGTGGTCAAAGCCGGAAGAACCTCAAGCGGAATGAAGGCAGCGTCCTCCCATACCGGAGCCCTTGGCAGCAGCGAGCGCGTGGTTGAGGCACTGCTGAAGCAGTTTGGCTTCCTGCGTGCTGATTCGGTGCAGGAGATGTTCAATACGATCAGTATATACGAACGCTTCCCCCTGCCTAAAGGAAACCGGGTTGCCGTTCTTACTAATGCCGGGGGTCCGGCAATTCTTTGCGTGGATGAAATTGAAAAACAGGGTCTCACACTTGCCTCCCTGACAGATGCAACAAAAGAAAAACTGCGTGAGTTTGTTCATCCGGAAGGCAGCGTTAACAATCCGGTTGACCTGCTACCGGGCGGAACAGCCGAGCAATATACCCGTGCCGCGGCTCTGCTTGCTGAGGATACCGGTGTTGACGCGGTGGTTTCCATTTTTGTTGAACCGGTTATGGTGCCCGCTGTTCCGGTGGTCAGCTCAGTATATACAGTTGCGTCTGACAAGCCAGTCGTTCAGGTGGTAATGCCTCTGCCCGAGTTTCATCAGAACTACAAAAGCGCCTTCCCTGAGGGCAAGCCCTATTTCCGTGCCGCTGAAGAGCCGGCTAAGGTGCTCGCTAATCTGCTTCGCTATAACGGTTTTACCAACGAGCCGCGTCTTAAAGCAAATAAGAAGATGATTAATGCTAAGCCGGGATGGCTTTCAACAAAAGAGATCACCGCTCTTGCCAGGGAGTATCACCTGCCATTGACTGAGTCGGTAGTTGTTTCCCGGGGTCAGAAAATTCCATCGCATATATCATATCCTGTTGTGATCAAGGGTCTTGCCGAAGGAGAGACTCACAAGTCAGAGAAAAACCTCGTCCGCCTTAATATCGGTTCAGAAGAAGAAGTTGTGAGGGTTATGAATGAAATGACTGCGGCTACACCTGCTGTTTCAGCATTTGAAATACAGCCGTATATACAAACCAGGTTTGAGCTTCTGGTCGGCGGTTTCCGCGACCCCTCATTCGGACCGGTAATTATGTTTGGCAGCGGAGGAAAATATGTTGAGGTATATAACGATACCTCTTTGCGTCATGCCGCCCTTAGTGATAGTGATTTCATCAGAATGATGGAGGAAACTAAGATTTATTCGCTATTAAAAGGAGTGAGGGGAGAAAAACCAGCCGACATTCAGGACGTTGCCCGTGTAATTAAAAATGCGGCTCAGATGCTTCTTGACTACGAGCAGATACTTGAGTTCGACTGCAATCCGCTTATTGTAACTCCGGACGGAAAAAACATTGTGGTTGATATGAGGATAAGAGTTTGAGTAGTCTTCTGACTGTAAATTGTACATTGTACATTGTACATTGTTCAAAGTTCATTGAATACCAAATATCAAAACACTCTTTTTCCCAGGTGTTCAAAAACCTCTGTTATTTCGGCGAGTTTTGAGGTTGTCGCGCTGAGACGCTGTGCCATAAAATAGAGTATTTTTTTCAGCAGTTCCGGATTTTCCTTTATCAGAGTGTCAATGTCTGATGTGACTACCTCCACGGCACAGTCCTCCAGCGCCATAACCGTAGCTGTTCTCGGGGTGGAAAGGATTCCGCTCAGTTCTCCGATGGTTGAGCCGGCAGCAGAAATTTCCGCTATCTTCTTCCCGTTTTTAAATACCCCCACACTTCCGGAAAGCAGTATATAAAACTCACTTCCGATCTCTCCCTCCTTTACAATAACTCGTCCTTGAACAAACTCTTTCATAAAATACTCTGACTGTTAACCGCAAAGATACTACTATAACTTGTTACACAAAAATAAACTTCACCTGAGCAGCAGTAATAAAATAAGAGGCGGATGCGGAAAAGGGGGTCACTGGTGCTGCCTCGGGCTGAAGCAACTATGGCTGCCCACGGGGGTGGCGCGGTTATCCCGATAGGCATAAGGTAAACGATACATCATCTTCCTGCCCAA
This sequence comes from Ignavibacteriaceae bacterium, assembly GCA_020848375.1. Taxonomy (GTDB): domain Bacteria; phylum Bacteroidota; class Ignavibacteria; order Ignavibacteriales; family Ignavibacteriaceae; genus H2-BAC3. The sequence continues at coordinate 7,899 of JADLAF010000237.1, read as the reverse complement.
AAACATAAGGGAAAAATAACCACCGGTAATTCGGGTGGTCATCCGGCAGGGGCATTATTCCCAGGGTGGCCATACCCGGAATCAAAAAAATCGGTAAGTAAAAAATCACCGGGGGCTGATAGTTTCCTGACTCGGTGTTTATCCGCCGGAGCCGGCTCACCAAAAAAACGGAGTACTGCTTTTGATGCTGTGTGAGCAGAGCAGTTAGCCGCAAAAGCAGTACCCGGAATATATATACTATTTCTTCAGTGTATATTCAAACACTTCAGAAAGCTCAGCGAATTTTTCCGTTGTGGAATGAACGCGTTTTGCCAGATCGAGCATAATGCCCATGGCAATATCCGGATGTTCCTTCATCAGCCGTTCCGGTTCTGCGTCAATGTCTATTACGGCAGACTCCTCAAGGGCAATTACCGTTGCACTTCTCGGGGTCTGAAGTATTCCGCTCAGCTCGCCGATAGTCGAACCCTCAGTGTCAATCTGAAGCAGCTCTTTGCCGTTTTTATAGACTCCGAACTTCCCTCTCATAATAATATAAAACTGTCTTTCAATCGCCCCCTCTTTTATAAGAATCTGCCCTTTTTCCAGTTTCTTCATTAGGATTTCCTTAAATATGTGATAAAGCGTGTGCAAAATACTAATAAATTGATACTCGTTGTTCAAGAGGGAAATTTTTTTGAATAACAGGGGCAAGTCCTCCCGTGCCATAATCACAGCAGCCCTCTCCGCAGATCAAAACCCCGGTAACCGGAAAATTTAGGCCGATTTTCCTTATCTTTGCACCATATTTTATCAAAAACTCTTAAAGACAAGAAATACCCCATGGGCCGCATATTCGAAAAACGAAAATATAAAATGTTCGCGCGCTTTGCCAAGATGTCCAAAGCGTTCAACCGGATTAGAAAAGAGATTGAAATAGCCGTTAAAGCCGGCGGACCTGACGTAAAGGGAAACCCCCGCCTCCGCATTGCAATGCAGAACGCCAAATCAGTCAATATGCCCAAAGACCGCATTGATGCTGCCATAAAACGGGCTCTCAACAAAGACACTTCCGGTTATCAGGAGGTTGTTTATGAGGGATACGGTCCTCACGGAATAGCCGTTATAGTTGAAACCGCCACCGACAACACAACCCGAACCGTTGCTAACGTCCGCCACCACTTCAGGGAGTATGAGGGTACACTCGGCAACACCGGCTCAATCTCTTTCATGTTTGACCGGAAAGGGCTCTTTACCCTTAAACAAAGCGCCGTTAAGGACATTGATGAGTTCGAACTTGAGATGATTGATCACGGTCTGGATGATCTTACCGGTGATGAAGAAAACATCTACCTTTACTGCGCTTTTCAGGACTTTGGCATTATGCAAAAAGCCCTTGAAGAAAAAGGGGTTGAAGTTAGCAGCACAGAGATTCAGTATATACCGGTAAACACCAAAGAGCTCACACCGGAACAGCAGAAGGAAGTAAACGACCTGATTGAAGCGCTCGAAGAAGATGACGACGTTCAGGCGGTTTATCACAATATGGCTTAATGAAGTATGAATTGGGTGGTACATAGTGTAAACTCTGTCCGGGGTCATGTATTGAGTTTTAAAACTTTGCGGTACTCTGCGCTTAACTTCTTTTACTTTGCGTTTAAATGCTTTGTGGTGAGTTCGGAAACCGCTGATAATTCTTCATTACATTAAAATTCTACCGGAATAATCATCATTGAGTTAACCGGCTTTTCGTTTATTCTTGCCGGCAGGTATCTTGCATAAAAAACTGCTATCTCCGCAGCTTCATCACATCCACCGCCTATGCCTTTTATTACCTCGGTATATACCGCCTCTCCCCGGCGGTCTATCAGCACACGCACTTCAACAGTGCCCGCAATTCCCCTTTTTACCGCTGACTCCGGAACAACCCTCTTGTTCTGAATCGCATATATACCGCCCACCGGCTCGGGGAGAACATCGGCTGTTATGAAAAAAGCAGGGTCATCCTCGGCAATCAGATTAGCGCGGTGCGTCCGAGACGGGGTATTGCTTACCGGTTTGGTATCAATTTGCCGCACCGGCGGAACAACCGTTCCCTCTTTTAATTCGGGTATAGTCACCTCGTCCTCTTTGTTCGCAGGCTCTTCGGCTATATATACAGGTTCTTCGGTCTGGCGCACTCCCTCGCTGTAAAAAAAGTCAGAGAGAATTTTACCCGTGCTGTCAAAAGCGGTTTTGGGTCCTTCCAGTTTTCCCTTCTGAATATTAAAAAACTCTTTTAACTGACCATTTTCATAATATCGGTTCACCGCGCCTTCAACGCGTCCCGCCTGATAGGTAACAGTCTCTTTAACGCGCCCCGCCGGGTAATAAAACACGGCCTCCCCCTCACGCAGTCCGTTTGTCAGAATAACGCGGGAAGAAACAGAGCCGTCTTCAAAGTACGTATATACTGTGTCTGACTGCGCGCTCAGCACCGGTGAGAAAAGCAATATATACAAAATCCCCGGGAGCAGGGAACGGTACTGATATTTGAACGCGGAAAGAAAAAAAATCATCAATCGCTTATATAAAGCGGCGCAATAACCGTCAGCAAAAATGCGGCACAGGCCAGTAAGGTAAAGACCGCCGAAACCTCAGAGTGGTATTCAAGCCCGCCGAAGTATGTGAGAATCCAGTTCCAGTCATGCTGAACGTTCGGTGGACCAAAAAGCTCAAGTTTCATCTCCTTTGCGTCAGCGGCATAAATACTGACGTTAACAAAGGAGTGCCCCAGCAGAAACATCGAAACCTGAAACAAAACCCGCTTGTAATTAACATAACAAAAGATGAGCAGCAGGACGGGTATTATAATCTGCATTATTGTTCCCCCCAGAAACATCATCAGCTCGCCGAAAAAGCCGAGTAAAAAATGCCCCGCCTCATGAACCACAAGGTGGAAATAGTCAAGCAATGAATATGAGCGTTCTGTAAGAAAATATACAGCCGCGGGGAGGAATACCAGGGATGGTATCCAGCGTTTTGCTTCGTCCCACTGAGTATGAACCCTCGCTCCCTCCGGGGCGCGGGGCAGATGTTCTTCTTTCATATATATTCTGTCCGTCTTTGGTATATATCAATCATATCTGCGCGGCCTCTTGTGGGGTGATGCCTCACACTCCGGTGAACAGCAGTGGTTGTGTTCATCGCGGCAGGTCTTGCAGACCACAAAAATTTTATCACAAGCCAGATTATGACAGTTAATGTAATAGGCCGTGGGGGTGCCGCAGTAGTGGCAGACCGCTGTGAACTTTAATTCATCCTTCGTGTTTGGCTCAACCACTTTTCTGTCATCAAAGACAAACATACCCCCCTGCCAGTAGGTGTCGGGGTACTGCTGAATAAAGTTGAGGATTCCCCCTTCAATCTGATACACATTCTTAAAACCCTTCTGTACCATATATGCGGTTGCCTTTTCGCAGCGGATGCCGCCGGTGCAGTAGGTTACAATTGCTTTGTCTTTATACTGCTCAAGCTCCTCAACCACGCGGGGCCAGGAACGAAAGTTTTCCATTTCCGGTATAATCGCGTTTTTGAAATGACCTATCCGGGCCTCATAGGTGTTTCGGGTATCAACTATTACAAAATCCTCACCTTTTTCATACATTTCCACCAGTTCGGCCGGTCTAAGCCGTTTTCCTCCTTCGGCCGGATTGATGTTTTCGACCCCCATGTGAATAAGCTCTTTTTTTAGCCGTACGTGCATCTTTTTGAAGGCAAAATCCTGGCATTCCGACTCCTTAAACCAGATATCGCTAAACCGGGGAAAGCCTTTCAGGTATGCCTTATAGTTTTCAACCGCCGAAACACGCCCTGTAATATTGCCGTTTATCCCCTCGTGTGAAACATAGACTTTCCCTTTCAGACCGTGATAATGGCAGTACTGAAGATGGTCTTCCAGAAAGGACTCGGGGTTGTCCATCCGGGCGAATTTGTAAAAAGAAATTATGCGGAAATTGTTTTTCATTCAGAGAAAAAAAGTATAACACACAAAACCCAAAGTTACGAAAATGAAGGAAAATCCGTCAGGCAAATCCGGGGTCAAAAGTGAACCTCCCGGGTAGCATGGCGATCACCGCGGTGGTGCACAGGGCGTGCCTATCCTGTAAAAACAGGTTGCCGCCGTTTCCTGTTTTTTCCGGCGGCTGATTTGCCTCGCTCCGGCTCACGGCATACGGATTATATATATACCAGATCATGAAGGAACCCGCTATATATATATCTGTTTTCCGGCTGATCAGGGCTCTATTTCTGATTGTGACCCGTCAGTCAGACACCCGGAAAAATACCCCTCCGGGTTGGTTTTTACGCGGTAATTTGATAAATTTAATGCCAAATTGAATAATTCTTACAGGGTTTTCAAATATCATCAATAATTAAACAAAGAAGGATGTATGAACAGAAAATTACTTCTCCTCCTGGTTGTTTTCATCACCTCAGCAGTGTTTTCGTACGCGCTCACCGGAAATATCAGCGTTAACGGCGATGGAATCAATAATCTGTCGCTTAGCTCATCGAATACCGATGAACGACCGGGCGATGTGACAACTTCAGCCCTCCAGGGCACCTACTACATTGGCGCAGCCGGAACTGGTCCGGGCGGAACTGATCCTCATTTTCTCTCATTCAGAGCTGCTCTCGATACCATCAACGCAAGCACCATTACCGGTAACTGTATCTTCTACATCACCAGTAATATCACCGAAACGTATGCAGACTCGCGCGGTATCGGTCTGGCGATTGATCCGGGTACATTCACCATAACCTTTAAGCCCTATACAGGCGTTCAGCCGGTTATTACCTTTAATTATCCGACTGACCTTAACAGCGGACCTTCTGGTGCGTTTGTTATCGGTATTCCGGGGAACGGAAATATCGCCTGGGATAGCATGAGAACCACAAGAAATATCATCATTGACGGTTCAAACACCCCCGGCGGAACAACCCGCGACCTGACCCTCCAGTCAGATACAATGGCGCAGCGCAATGCTATGCCGCTGGTAATAGTCGGTAACGTTTCACATGTTACCGTGAAAAACACCAATATCTACTACAAAGTAAAAACTATCAGCACATCAGGCAACCTCTTCATCGGAGCTGTCATGATTCGTCATCGTAACTACCTTGGCGCTGACTGGGTTCCTCACGATTTATTGTTCCAAAACAACCACCTCAGCGGTAACTTTGATGGCGTTGCTCAGAATGCTCAGGGTTATGGTGTCTATCAGTCGGGCACTCCGATTCCAGTGACCTACCCGTATGATATAACCCTGAAAGACAATCTGATTGAAGGTAAAAGAAGAGCTATAGCACTTTACCGCGCCGGAGGTCATGATATTGAAGGAAACACTATCATTCTGAATCAGAATGTTGCCGCAAACACCTTCAACGAAGCGCTTTACGCTGTTGATGTTGATACGAACTCTGTTGTAAAAATCTTTAACAACAAATTCACCAAAGTTTCCTCAATGACCAATGGCACCGGTTTCGGTAATACCGCAATCAGCATTGAAACATTCGGAACCTACCACGTATTTAACAATTTCATTTCCGGATTTGAACTTACCGCAACTGCTCCGGTTGCTTATGTACGCGGCATCAAAAACAGCTCAGCCAACGCAACTCTGTATGCGTATCACAATTCTATATATATGACCGACATTATGGCCGGCGGAACTGTTGCTTATAGTGGTTTGTATTTCTCTGACGGCGCAAACGTTCTTCAAAACAATATCGTTTACAATGCTATTGTTGATTTCCCTGCTTATTGCGTCAGCAGAGTTGGCGCGCTCGGCACCCTGAACTCAGATTATAATGACTTCTATTATAGTGATGCAACCAACGGAAACGTTGGCTTCTGGGATTTGGCAGCCACTCAGACACTTGCTGCATGGAGAACTGCTTCAGCGCAGGATTCAAATTCTGTTTCCAAAGCAGTTACCTTTACCTCCCTCACAGATCTCCACTTAACAGGAAGCTCAAACGGCGACTTCGACCTGGCAGGCGGATTTAATCCGTACGTTCAAATTGATATTGATGGCGACACCCGCAGTGCCTTAAAACCTTATATGGGCGCTGATGAGGCAAGCATTTCACTTGAACCACCTGCTTCTACCGTTTTATTTACGGAGAATTTTGATTATCCGGTCGGCTCACTCCTTACTGCCAACGGATGGACAGCGCACAGCAGCGCCGGCACCAACGCTCAGACCGTTGTTGTTCCGGGTCTTACCTACACCGGATATGAACTTTCAGGCATTGGTAACTCATCACGCTTTTTCACCACGGGTGAAGATGTAAATAAGAATTATGATTCCGTTACCTCTGGTTCGGTTTATTCTTTCTTAATGGCACGGTTTGACACCGTAACCACTACCAAGGATTATTTCTTCCATCTCGGTCCTAAAACACTGGGAACAACCTTCAGAGGACGTCTCTTTGCAAGAGCTGATGCATCCGGCGCACTTTCATTCGGCGTTAGCAAAGGTTCTACTGTAGATACCATTATTAACTGGACTCCTTACAGTTATAGCACCAACGTAACGCATCTTTTCGCAATGAAATACACATTCGTTGACGGCACAAACAATGATATTGTCAGTTTGTTCGTTAACCCGGTTCTTAATGGCGTTGAGCCAACTGCCGATGTTATTCATGTTGACGCAGCTATAACCGACGCAACTGATATTGGTTCAGTAGCTATCCGGCAGGGAAGCAGCAGCGCTAGATTATATGGCGGAATTGACGGAATACAAATCAGAACCAACTGGCCGCTGGTTATTCCGGTTGAGCTTACCTCATTTACCGCCTCAACAAGCGGAAACACTGTTCAGCTTGCATGGACAACCGCAACAGAAACCAACAACAGCGGATTCTCAGTTGAAAGAAAATCCTCTGACGGTAACTGGAGTGCTATTGCGTTTGTTGACGGAAAAGGCACAACCACCGCCCCTGCTTCGTATATATACACCGACCGCAATCTGAGCGCGGGCACTTATTCCTATCGCCTGAAACAGATTGATTTTGACGGTTCATATACCTACTCGGATGAAGTAATGACTGACCTGACTGCTCCGGCTGAGTTTGTGCTTAGTCAGAACTATCCGAATCCGTTTAACCCGACTACAACCATTAAGTTCGGTATTCCGGCTGATGCAAGAGTAACCCTCGTGCTTTACGCAATCACCGGCGAAAAGGTTGCCACTCTGATTGACGGAGAAATGACAGCAGGATACCATCAGTATCTGCTGAATGGTTCAAACCTCTCAACAGGAGTATATCTCTACCGCCTGACAGCAGGTGAATTCAGTTCAGTTAAAAAACTGATGCTGGTTAAGTAAGAATAATTCCCTTCTGATTTATAATCCGGTGTTTGCCCCAGTGCAGACACCGGATTTTTTTTAATTAGGAATTAGGAGTTAGTAATTAGTAATGGGGAATATATATAGCTGATATAACTCTTTGCAGCTTGGCGGCTTTGCGCGAAGTGCTGCTGGGGACAATGGGGACGCTGGCGACAATGGGCTTTTAACCTTTGCGGCTTGGCGGCTTTGCGCGAGATGCTGCGAAACATGGGACGCTGATCTTAAACGGATGCTAAAGCAGCGCTGATTTTAAACTGATCGGAATCCTCTTCAGCAAACCAAGCACCAAGAACTAAGCACCAAGAACTAAGCACCAAGCACTAAGAACCCAGAACTTCTTTCACCGCATCCTGAAACTGCTCATAGCTCTTCTTCCCCTCAAGCACTGCCATCAGCTTCCCGTTTGTGTCGTATATAAACGTGGCCGGTATTGCACCTCCCCAGCCGGGGCTTAAAAAGTTTATCAGCTTTTCATCACTCTTTTCCGTGTTCACTATCACGCGGAACTTTACCGGCT
>JADLAF010000236.1 GCA_020848375.1 Ignavibacteriaceae bacterium | reverse complement strand
GCCCCGTTAGCCAGGACGAATTCAACCTGTGACTGGGCTTTGATGTGGGTAGGGAATCCTGCTCCTCCTGCCCCAACAACTCCGGCTTCCTGTATTTCTTGTATTAGTGACATATATCTCTGAAAAAGTAGTTCTTATCGGGTGTCCGCAAAATTAGTCAGAGAAGGCGGAGAAAAAAAGGAGATTATTCCGGATGCCTTTCCGGTTTGACAGGAAGGGGAGGGTTTTGCACAATTCATTATTATTGGAATAGTAATTTTCTCATTTTTTCTGCCATACCTTGAATCTAGTCCAAAAGAAACGTTCTGAGAGAAATCAGACAATAACACTTAGTCCGGCTGAGCGCACTGAGCTAAAAAAAGAACTTATAACTGAAGCTGATATTTCTGTCGGGTTTGACCCATCCGGAAAAATTATCTGTGGTGATGTTGTCCGTGTCTCTGAAAAGCTGCCCAGGCAGTCAGTTGATCTGCTGATACTTGACCCTCCTTATAATCTGGACAAGGATTTTCACGGAGTGAGCTTCAAAAAAGGTTCAATCTCCGGTTATACAGAATATCTGGACTCCTGGCTTCCGTCACTCATTCCTCTACTCAAACCCGGAGCCACCATATATATCTGCTCTGATTATCACTCCTCCACCTCTGTTCATCTGATGGCGGAAAAGTATTTTACCGTCCGCAACAGAATAACCTGGCAGCGCGAAAAAGGGAGAGGTGCAAAAACCAACTGGAAAAACAGCTCAGAGGATATCTGGTTCTGCACTTTGGGGAATGGTTATCAGTTTCATGTTGACCGCGTAAAGGAAAAACGGGTGGTCATTGCGCCTTACCGGCAGGATGGAAAGCCGAAGGATTGGGAAGAAACCCCGGACGGTAACTTCCGGCTGACACACCCCTCCAACTTTTGGAATGATATAAGTGTACCTTATTGGTCAATGCCTGAGAATACTGATCACCCGACTCAAAAGCCGGAAAAGCTTTTTGCTAAGATGATTCTTGCCTCAAGCAATACCGGGGACTTAGTGCTTGACCCATTTTGCGGTTCCGGCACCTCAGCCGTTACGGCAAAGAAGCTTGGCCGAAATTACTGTGCTTATGATAGTAGTGAGGAGTATTGCCTTCTTGCTCTCAAGCGCCTCAAAATGGCAGATTCAGACAAGACAATCCAGGGTTATAAAGACGGTGTCTTTTGGGAGCGGAACTCCCGGCAGTTAAAACGCAGCTCTGAGGATCAAAGAGCAGCATCAAAACTGAATTTTTTTGATGAAAGTGAGAACCTGTAGAGGTAATTCTGACCTGGCTTTTTTTCGGGTCTATCACGGCTTCTCCTTATATTTACATTCAAATTTTAGTTAAAAAGGTAAACCATGGCCTCAAATCCTATGCTAAACCGCGCCTTCAGAGAGGAAGCAGTTCCGGGTGAAGGAATGATGACCTTCAACGGATTCTTGAATAAAGCGTTTTTTCTTCTTCTTCTGGTAATTGTGCCGGCTGGTCTTGTATGGAATCAGTTCTATCTGACAGGCAATCTGAGCTCCATTTCCGGATGGGTGTTTGGCGGTGCAATAGCCGGACTCATCCTTGCAATTGTTACAGCGTTTTTTAAGAAAATTGCAGTCGTTACTGCTCCGCTTTATGCAATTGCTCAGGGACTTTTCCTCGGAGGCATCTCGGCATTTTTTGAACTGATGTATCCGGGTATTGTGCTTCAGGCGGTAATGCTTACGGGTACTATTTTTCTTATGATGCTTTTTCTTTACCGTACCGGCATCATAAAACCAACTGCTAAATTTATGATGGGTGTGGCTGCCGCTACCGGAGCTGTGGCACTTGTCTATCTTGCTTCTTTTATCCTTGGTTTTTTCAGCATCAGCATTCCCTTCATTCACAGCAACGGATGGATTGGTATTGGTTTTAGCGCGGTTGTCATCGTTATCGCGGCATTAAACCTTATCATTGATTTCGCTTTGGTTGAAGAGGGGGTTAAAAACGGCGCTCCCAAGTATATTGAGTGGTACGCCGCATTCGCGCTGCTGGTTACCTTAGTATGGCTTTATTTTGAAATACTGCGTCTTTTAAGCAAACTGCGCAGCCGTTAAAGAATAACAGGGAAGTTCAATTATTGTCTTATTCAGTGGTATTTACAGGAAGTATTGAGCCGGAAAAAAGAATCCGCACACTTGATGATATCCGCACTTACTACCGAAATGGGGAGTATAGCAATGAGGTTAAGGTGCAGCTTGACAAACTCAAAGAAAAACTCAAATCACATCCGGCTGGGGAGAAGGATATAATTCTGATGGATGTGGATGAAACTGCACTGAATAGTTTTGAGTTTATTTCGGGCACCGATTTTGATTTTTATCCCCATTTATGGGAGAATTGGATGCTGAAGGGGGAAATCCCTTCTAATGAACCGGTTCTTCAATTTTACCGCGAGATGTCAGCAGCCGGGTTCAGTTTCATGTTTTTAACCGGAAGGATGCACATCTTTAGGGAGGCAACTGAGAAAAATCTGAAAGCTGAAGGATTCTGGCCGTATCTGCGTCTCATTACGCGTTTAGAAGAGGAAGACGGTCTGGAACCGGCTGTTTTTAAGACCCGTGTCAGGCAGTCACTCACCGATGAGGGTTACCGGATCCTGGCAAATGTAGGGGATCAGGAGAGCGATATCGAGGGGGGATTGGCTTTGTTCCCTCTTCGGCTCCCAAATTTTCTTTACCAGATTTAATCAGAGAGCACATGGGGGGAGGAAAAAGAAGAATTTCAGCAAAATTTGCCTAAAAATTGCCTGAAAACGCAGGTTTCATTACATTTCAAATATCTTATATTAGTAATTTGAAAAAAATATTTCCCGCTGCTCAGAAATCTCAACCGGAGCAGGTGTCAGGCAGTTAAATGTATTTTATTCTAAATCAGATTGTTAAGTTAATTGCAGAAATTTCAGATTCCCGTTAAATTTTACAGAAAGGCGCTCAAGAAATGAAGTCCGTCTTATTTCCCAGTGTGATTGAAAATCACGATAATGCATTACAGAGTGCAATCAACAATCTTGTTGATGGTATTAAGATTCACCAGAACGGCACTCAGTATATTGTCGGAAATCTTGCTCTTGAAGAGGGTGTATCTCCCCACAAAATCGTAAATGCAAATCCGCAAGACATTGACTACCAGGTACTTGGCGGATCAGGACTTCTTCTCCTTTCCCAGTATAAGAAAACTCCGGTAACCCTGACCGTTGGATTTCCTTATGCAACCTATAAGGCAAACCAGGACGCAGCAGTTCAGTTTTTTAAGGGCAAACATGACATTTTGTTTGACACATTTTCTTTTGGGAAGACCCGCACCAACAAAGTGGCTGTCGAGGTTGAACGGGTGGAAGTTATTCCTGAAATTCTGGGGTGCAGTCTTGCCATCAGAAGCGAAAGAAAAGGTTCTCCTGAGTTTTTTGTTGTGTCCATTGGTTACGGAACATTTGAAGCATGCCTTACCAACAAAAACGGAATCACTGAAAGAACGCTCATCAGCGGGCCTGGTATCCGTTACGCAATTAATCAGGCAATGCGCGAACTTAAGAAAACCTATTATCTTGATCTGCGCACTGAACATCAGTTTGACAAAAATTTCCAGATGGGCAAGATCATCATCAACAGGAGGCCTCATGATATTTCCGAAATAAGATCAAGAGCCATTCAGAGCTATTATGATGAAATCATCAGCCCTTCACTTAGAAACGTTTGGAAGGACGATGACTTTATGAATACCAATCTGCTCTTTCTTACAGGCGGCGGTTCTTTATATCCGGAGCTGCTCGAATGCTTCAAGAAAGAGTTTGGCGGAATTCTGGAGACCAGTCTTGTTGATGACCCAACTACCAGCGCAAGCCGCGGCTACGCCATCTGGTCAAACAGAATTAATGATGATAAGTCTGCTGCTGCCGGTATGGATATCGGAAATGCACAGACCGTTGTTACCTTCTTCGAAAATAAATCAGAAAACGAAGAGTTTTAATTTTTTAATTCCTCTCCCATGAAAAGTCCGGATTGGATTTTTCTGCGGGAGAGGATTTCTGTTTTTTGGGAAAACAGAAGTCCAAAGGATACATGAGCTTATTTAATATATTTAAAGACAACAGCAAAACACCCCACTCAGGCAGTATAACTCATATCGCCTCAGGCACAGTTCTGTCAGGCGACCTAATGAGTGAGTCCCCCGTATATTTTTTCGGAATCATTACCGGCAATATTAAGTCCGGCGGTGATGTATATATAGGCGAGGAAGCTGAGGTGTTTGGTCATGTTACATCACCAAATATCTATATGGCCGGTAAAGTGCTTGGTAATATTACCTGCACTAAAACTGTTTATCTTAAAGGAACCGCCGCTGTTCTGGGGAATCTAATCTGTTCTGAAGTTACCATTGAAAAAGGCGCTCTTGTAGCGGGGCTGCTTAAAGTGGAGTCAGAGAAGCTGAATGAGTTCAGGCAAAAATCATTAAAATTACTATCTGAAAATCATCCGAGAATAGCCGAGAGCAATCTTATTAAGAGCGCAGGAGAACAGGTAATTGAAGCACAGCCCGCTGAAGTAACAGCCGAACCGAATGAGGAGGCACCTCTTCAGGAAGCTCCTGCCGCTGCTCCAATGTCTCCTCCGGATAACGGACTGAAACTTAACCGTAAGATTAAAATACCCAGAGTTACAAGAGAGGATAATTCCAAAGAAACACCACGTGCTGTGGGTGAGGAATCTTCTTATGATTATCCGAAGAACATCTGGTAATCAGAGATCAATAAGTTTTCCCTGTTCGGCCGCATGAATTTTGATATGCGGCATTTTCTTCAGTAAAATACTTCCCATCGAAAGAACTGCCCCTTCATCACCGTGTACTAAAATTACTCGTTCAGGATTTATTTCTGCTGCAATTTTGGTTAATCCATCTGCTGATGAGTGGGCACTGAAGCGGAATTTTTTAATGGAACATTTAACCGGAATCGCTTTTATGTGACCGGGCATATATATGTGATCTCCCTTTTTTGCGTTAGCGACCGCGTAACCGGCTGACTTGGGGTCCATATATCCCGCAGTAAAAACAGCACAGTCCTTCTGCTGCAGAAAGAGCGGTGCCAGGGTGTATGAGAGAGTTCCCTCGTTCAGCATTCCACTTGAAGCCATCACGATGCAGGGCTCCTTAAATAAATCTTCTTTTTTTTCAATCGTGGTGATGTTGCGGTAGCCGGTCCCCGTTACCTGAAAGTTCGGGTCAACCATATTTACCAGATAGCGATGCCGGTCATAGAGCCGGTTCAGTTTCATGCCTATACCGTTAACGTATATATCCGTAAAGGGCACTTTCCGTTTGTGCATAAGCTGCCAGATGGTTGTGAGCAGTTCCTGCAATTTCCCGAGAGAAAATACCGGCATCAGAACCGATCCCCCTTTGTTAAATACTTTATTCAGTTCAGTTCCGAGGCGTTCTTTTTCTTTTTGCCACGGTTTGTATTCGGTATCGGGGGTTTGTCCGTAAGTAGATTCCATAATAAGAATCTCAGCACGGAGACCTTTATACGAGGCACCTTTTATTACTGCCTGATCAAACGGATTGATGTCACCAGTATAGCAGATGCTTCTTCCCGCACATTCAAGAAATACCATAGCTGAGCCGAGTATGTGCCCGGCATCATGAAGTGTGAGTGTTATTTCTTCGTGCAGTTTATGATCGTGCCCTGCTAATTGCAACGGTTTGTTATAAGGGAGAACAATAATGCTTCCGGCGAGCATGTCAATTTCTTCATGCGAAAAGAGCTTTTCTGCCTCAATGGGGTCAAGTTCCTCTCTCATGATATTAAGGGCATTATGCAGGGTATGCTCTGCGATATCGCGTGTGGCAGGAGTAGTTATAACCTGGATATAAGGATGAAGTTTAACCAGAAAGGGGAGTGAGTTCAGATGATCCTGATGGGCATGGGTGATAATTACATAGTCAACAGGGTCATTAGCTATCAGACTGAAATCAGGCAGAGAGTCATACCCCTCCTTGCGTGGATGCTGTCCGCAGTCGAGGATGATTCCGGTCCCAAAAAAATTAATGTAATAACTATTCGCCCCAATTTCCATAGCCCCGCCGAGCGCTTTAAATTGTATCATGAATCAGTTTTAGTAAAAATGTTTATCAGTTCACAGGAATTCTTTAGATTGAAGCAATAAAAATAATGAAAGTATGATGAAGATAGGCAAATATGAGATAGTTTCTGTTGAAACAGGCAGATTTTACCTGGACGGGGGCGCAATGTTCGGCATAATCCCAAAACCGCTTTGGGAGCGGTCAAACCCGCCGGATGAAAAAAACCGGATACAGATGGCAGCGCGGGTTCTTCTGCTCCGCTCAGAAGCAAAAACCATTTTGATTGATACAGGAATGGGGGTTAAGTGGGAAGAAAAATTTAAGGAGATATATAACTATTATTATGATGCAAATCCTCTTTTTTCAGGACTGGCGAAACATGGTATCAGTTCTGAAGACATTACTGATGTAATACTCACCCATCTTCATTTTGACCATACGGGCGGTTCAACCCTGCGTCAGGGAGAAAAATTAGTTCCTGCTTTTCCGAATGCTGAATATTATGTCAGAAAAGAAAATTATGAGTGGGGAATAACAGCAACAGAAAGGGACAAGGGAAGTTATATACAAGACAATTTTCAGCCGCTTATGAGTGCCGGTGTTCTGAAACTGATTGATGGTGACAACTTTCAGTTTGACGAGGAGATTTATCTGCCTGAGTTTAACGGTCACACATTAGGACAACAGCTTCCGCTGATAACTGACGGAAGCAGCACACTTTTTTTCTGCGGTGATCTTATCCCCACTTCCTCTCATCTGCCTTTGCCCTATATCATGGGGTATGACCTTCAGCCGCTGCAGACTCTTGCTGAGAAAAAGGATTTTCTTAAAAGGGCAGTTGAAGAAAACTGGACTCTGTTTTACGAACATGATCCGTTATATGCTGCTTCAAAAGCGGTTCAACCGGGTAAAAGTTACGCCCTTACTGATCCTGTGACTGAGGTCTGAGTAATGGAAGAGGGATATACCAGACTTTGTCTGCTGCGGGAACTAACCGAGGGGAAAGGGAAGCGGATATATATTGATGAACATCCGGTCGCGGTTTTTCTGTTCAGCGGAAAAGTATATGTGACAGACAATATCTGTCCGCATCAGCATGCAAACATTCTGCATGAGGGATTCCTTGAGCAGGGTCATGTTGTCTGTCCGGCGCATGGATGGTCTTTTTCTCTGGAAACGGGAAATCAGCCGGGCGGGAGATGGGGGATTACTTCGTATCCGGTTCTGATCAGAGACGGAGTTGTATATACAAAATTCGCTCACCGTAAATTTGACTGGTAAATTATGAATCAGTCAACCGAAGAAATTATCCGCTTGCTTGCCTCAGAGTTTGGTTTTGATCTCTGCGGATTTGCTGCCACAGGAGAACTTCATGAAGAATTTGAACGGCTCGCGGAGTGGCTTGATAAGGGATATCACGCAGGGATGGCTTATATGGAACGGAATCAGGAGAAAAGAAAAGACCCGGGACTTATAGCAGAGGGGGTGCGCTCTGTCATCTCACTTGGCATGATATATAACACCCCATACCAACACAAAGATGAAGAGGGATGGGGAAAAATCTCCCGATACGCCTGGGGGGATGACTATCATGAGCTGATGTGGGACAAACTTGAAAAAATGTGTATCAGAATAAAAGAACTGTATCCTGCTTTTATATATAAGTATTATGTTGATACCGGACCGGTTATGGACAAAGTCTGGGCGGTTAAGGCCGGACTCGGATGGATGGGTAAACACACGAACATTATTAACCGTGAAAAAGGGAGCTGGTTTTTTATCGCGAATATATTTACCAATCTTGAACTTTCCGCCGCGATGCCCGTGCAGGACTTCTGCGGAAGCTGCACTGCCTGCATTGATGCCTGCCCAACTAAGGCAATAGTTCAGCCCTGGCAGGTTGACGCCGGTAAATGTATATCTTACCTAACCATAGAAAATAAGGGGGGGATTAGTACGGAGTTTAATGATCAGTTTGAAGGTTGGATCTTCGGCTGTGACATCTGCCAGGATGTCTGCCCGTGGAATAATAAGTTTGGGGCACTTGCAACTGAAGAAAGTTTTAAACCGAGGAATGGTGAAACAAGTCTTTCGCTTCAATATATTTCAGAATTAGAAAACAATCATTTCCGTGAAAGGTTTATGCGCAGTCCGGTTCTCAGAGCCAAACTGAAAGGGCTGAAACGCAATGCGGAATTTGTAAGCAGGAGTGAAGAAAAGGGGAGTGTAACCTGAATCTTCCCTCCGGCTCGGGTATCATATTATCATTATATTTAATTTTTTAAGGACAGCAATGAACGAAAATCATCACAAAGTACTTATCATAGGGTCTGGTCCTGCAGGTCTTACCGCAGCGCTTTACAATGGGCGCGCCAACCTGAGTCCGGTTATTTTTGAAGGACTTCAGCCCGGAGGTCAACTTACCATAACAACAGAAGTAGAAAACTACCCGGGGTTTGAACATGGCATTCAGGGTCCTCAGCTTATGGATATCATGAGGGCACAGGCGGCCCGCTTCGGAGCAAAGTCATTTTATAAAGAAGTAACCAGGGTTGACTTCACAAAACATCCGTTTGTGATTGAGTCTTATGATGAGGTTCATACCGCTGATGCAGTTATTATTTCAACTGGTGCATCAGCAAAACTCCTCGGACTTGAAAGCGAGAAGAAATATATGGGTTACGGGGTTTCCGCCTGCGCAACTTGTGACGGTTTCTTCTTTAAAAATCAGAAGGTTCTGATAGTCGGTGGTGGAGACACTGCCATGGAGGAAGCAAACTATCTGACAAAACATGCGGCCGAGGTTGTCCTGATCCACCGCCGTGATGAGTTCAGAGCATCTAAGGTGATGGTTGAAAGAGTAAAAAACAATCCTAAGATTCGTCTGCTCACCAGTAAAATTCCTGTTGAGGTTCTTGGTAAGGAAGAAAACGGCAGGAAAGTTCTAACAGGTCTGAAATTGAAGGATGCTAAAACCGGAATAATCACAGAAGAGGCAGCAGACGGACTTTTTATTGCGATCGGACATCAGCCGAACACTTCTCTTTTTAAGGGAGTTCTTGATATGGATGAAAACGGTTACCTGATCGTGAAGCCCGGTTCAACCGCAACAAACATTCCGGGAGTGTTTGCCGCGGGCGATGTAGCTGACAGCAAGTATCGTCAGGCAATAACAGCCGCCGGTACCGGCTGTATGGCTGCGCTTGACGCAGAACGATGGCTTGAAGCAAACGGCTTAGGTCACTAAACTCATCCCGTTTATTTGTAGCTGACCGCTTCCGGTAAATCTTTTTATCCCCCGTCCAGGTTTCTGGTCGGGGTTTTTTTTAAGCGATTCTCCTCTTCGAAATTATATTATTCACGTCTGTGAAAAAAGGTGTAATATAACCATAACCATAGCGTAATTTATCACCTTGCTGAAAGGATATTTTATTTATATTCAATCAGTGTCTATTTCAATTTTCTTACTGACGGTTCATGGCGGTTAAATGAAACGCACGATTATTAAAATTGCAGACAGGATAAAACAGAATGGGTACACAGCAGAGTCTTCTGACTATACTGGCAATGATGCTGCTAACCATGCTTGCAGTAAGGATGAATTCCAATATTCTGCGCACTCAGGATATAACGCAGAACTCAAAATTCGGACTTACCGCCATCTCACTTGCAACCTCACGTATTGAACTGGCTACCCGTCTTGCCTTTGATGAGAACACCTACAATAATCCCCTGACCAGCACCGCACTTCTTACTTTCCCTGCATCATTCGGTGTTGACTCAGGCGAAGTGAGCGCGGCTCAGTTTGATGACATAGACGATTATCATAATTTTACAGAAACTGACTCATCTCTGCCTTCAGCAGTATATACAATCACTTCAAAAACAGAGTATCTCGAGCCGGTTAATCTTACCGGCTCAACAACACCGACCTGGCACAAACAGTTTACAGTCTATGTGAGCAGTTCAAGCATGCAGGATACCGTAGTGATGTCAACCGTTCTTAGTTACTGGTATTTCAGGTAAGGAAGATGGGAACCGCAACTATTCTTGATATTGTTGGAGCCATTCTCATCGGCGGGATTCTTATAGTTTCGCTCCACACGGTTAACCAAAACGTCCTTACAAATATATATTACTATAATTCTGATATAGTTAATCAAGGGAATTTAGTGAGTGTGGTTGATTTTATTGAAAGAGACATCAAACGGCTGGGTTACAGTTCAAACCCCGCGCTGCTCCCCACGTCGGCTCAGTCAATTCTTACAGCGGACACCTCGCGCATTAAGTTTGTAGGGGACCTTGACAATAACGATGTATTGGATACGGTCACCTATTACCTTGGTCCGCTATCTGATCTGCAGGTAACGCCGAATCCGAGGGACAGAATACTCTACCGCCGTATTGATCCGGGTGGAATGATTTCTGCTAATCCGGGAGTGACTGAGTTTTCGCTGCTTTTTTTTGATGCACTTTCAGATACTTTGCCGCTTCCGCTGCCGGCATCACAAACCGGCCGCATTGCCGCAATCCAGATATCTGTCAGGGTCGAGAGCGCAACATCGGTTGAAGAAGAGTATGCGCTCGCTTTCTGGAGGCAGATACGTGTTTCAGCAAGAAATCTGAAGAACAGGTAGGTATATACAAATGTTTGGCAAAGCGTCAATTATTCTTGTGATTGGTTTCTCGATGATATTTTTAGTTTATCAGCAGAATCTGATAAACTCACAAACCGGCTCGGTAGTAACCTATTCGGATTATTACACAAAAATTGCGGCTCGCGACCTTGCAGTAGCCGCGGCAAATCTCGCTTGCAATCAGTTTTTTATTGATCCTGAGTGGGAATCAAATTATGCAAATACCTCTTTCAGAGGGGGAACCATAACCATTACGGTGGAAGATATCAGTTCTACAAAAAGACAGATACTTGCGGTTTCACGGCTTGGAGGGAACAGAGATACTATAGCTATTCTGCTTAGCACAAGCAACTTCGGCCGCTTTGCCTATTATGCAGCTATTGCTCCCGGTAATATATATTATGTTACAGGTGATACGGTGTGGGGTCCGATGCACGTGCAGGGTACCCTGAACGTTAACGGCTCACCGGTATTTATGGGAAAAGTAACAAGCAGCAAAGGTATAAAGTATGGTTCAAACACAAGCACACCCATTTTTAACGGGGGGTATGAAGGGGGGGTGAATCTGACCATACCGGATGATTTGAATGATGTTTATGCTGCCGCTGCTGCAAGCGGAAAAGTCTTCTCCGGTTATACTGATGTGTGGCTGAGCTTTCTCCCGAATGGCACAGTAAATTATAAAACATCTTCCGCTGCGGCATGGACCAATACTGATATCAGCACCCTGACCTCGAACGGAGTAATAGCCGTTGATAAAGGGAATCTGCATATACAAGGACAGGTTAAGGGAAGAGTGACGGTTTATGCAGGAGCAAGTTCCGGCGGCGGAAGCGGTAATATCTATATTGATGATGATATTACCTATGTTGGTAATCCGCTTGACCCGTCTTGTACTGATATGCTTGGAATAGTTGCCTCGAACAATGTATACATAGCAGACAAGCCGGAAACCAAAGGAGATGTAACCATACATGGTTCCATCTTTAATTTTGGCGGCGGTATATCGGCTGAGAATCTTAACAGTCTTGGAAAGCAAGGGGCAATCAGGATTGTCGGCGGACTTATCCAGAGACAGGGACAACTTGTAAATATCTATAATGAAAATGATAATGTTATCTTAAAGGGGTACAGTCTGAATATCAGATATGACAACCGGATGCTGCTGAACACTCCGCCTGAGTTTCCGGCAACCGGGAGTTATGAAATTATTTCCTGGAGGGAATAGGTATATATAAGGGGTATAGTGCTTCCAGGTTACTTATATCGTGAGCCCTGTTGATATGTCGCCCCTGACGGGGCTGCTCTGGGTGCCGCAGGGGGCGACCCGTTAATAAAAATTTTTACAAGACAAAACACCTGAGTACAGCAGGCGCGGCATTAAAACGCGATATCATATACATTTATTTCAACCTGACTAAACCATTTTTCACAGAGATGAAACTTTCTGCCTTAAGCTGCGCAAATATCTTCTCTTTCTCCCGGTGAGAAATCATTTGGAGAAGTTCCTGTTTGCTTAATGCTTTCTTTTTTAGCAGGATTCGTAATATATATCCCCTCGCTTCCCGTCTCGACCCCCTGAATTTGCTCTGCTTTGTAAGCGGCGGGTAAAGTTTTTTTATCTCAGCCGACAGTGCGGCACCGTAGTCCATCAGTGCATTATGCCAGAGAGCTGATTTCCCACGCGGAATCATTCTCTGCGCGATGAAGGAAAGTTCTTCGTTGCTTACACTGTTGTCAATCCCAAATTCATGTAACAGAACCCTGCGGATGTTAATATCAATAACCGGAACAGGTTTATTAAAAGCGAAGGCAAGTATGGCGGCAGAGGTGTATTCACCGATACCTGGAAGTTTTTTCAGCATATCCGCATCTTCCGGAAACTTTCCGCCATGATTCTTCACTATCACCCGGGCCGCAGCGCGCAGCCGGAGAGCTCGAGAATTATACCCCAGCCCCGACCAGAGTTTGAGCAGGAGAGGAGTTCTAACTTTTACCAGCGACTCAAAATCGGGGAGCTTTTTAATGAATTGCTCATAATGCTCAATAGCCCTGCTGACCTGAGTCTGCTGAAGCATAAACTCAGACACAAGAATATGATAGGGGTTATCAGTCTTCCGCCAGGGAAGGTCCCGTCCAAAACTGTGGTAAAAGCGGAGTATTTTCCTTTTAACGCGCCGCAGGTCATTCTTTTCCAAATCGGATATTAGAGTTATTTCTCTGGTTTTCAATCACTCACCTTATTTTTTCATCACTTGGCCTGGATCACACCGGTTTTTTTATCTGAGCAAATTTAAGTAACATTCCTTTGTGAAAATCTGATTTCCCTGTCAGGATATAAAATCAGAGTTCATGGGTTATCAGTCCGATGACTGAATGCGGGTATTTTTCGCAGTCAGAGCACCTGTTTCGACCCCGACACTCACTTTCTTAAAACTATTTTGGTACTTTTTCATGCAGTCACAGAATACCACCGGTACGGAGACTATAAAATCTGCGTATTCTTATACGCTTGAGTTTACCGGTTATATCGGTGAAGATGAATTACAAAATCTTCCTGAGTCTTCAGGTATTTTTTGCGTTTACGAGGCACAACAGCCCGGTAAGCTCCCCTCTATGTTGATGGAGCGGCTTCTTTTCATAGGTGAGGCGGGCAATATCCGTCATCGGCTGCTTAACTGCGAACTTATGAGTATATGGCAATTCTCAATTAAAACTCACCATAAACTGGCTTTCTCTTATGCACCAGTTGACTCCTTTAACCGGCTTAGGGTGAGCGCTGCCCTGGTATATTATCATAAACCCCCATATAACAGGGAATATCTTGATCACTTTCCTTTTTACCCTACCATTGTCCGCAGCCGTGGTGCAACAGCGTTTCTTGACACCATGTTTTCGGTTGTTAAGACTGAAAAACCCTAAATGAGTTTGACTTCAGTTTGCCCGGCATTGCTCCGGGAACGGGAGAACAGAGTTTTTCCGGTCGCTGCCCATGAATAAATTATAACAGCGCCTTCATTCAACGAAAGATATTCTGATCGATTCCTCTTTAAGAACTCTCCGGATATTCGGATATTTGCAGTTCATTTTTCTCCATTTTCAGGAACCCACACTTTGGCAATTGAAGTCAATAAAATAATTTACTCCATGATTGGGGTAAGCAAATATTATAATAAAAAAGCAGTCCTTAAGGATATTTACCTCTCCTATTTCTATGGGGCAAAAATCGGCGTGCTTGGTCTTAACGGATCGGGAAAAAGCAGTCTGTTAAAGATTCTTGCCGGAGTTGACAAAGAATTTAACGGTGAGACAACCGTTTCTCCCGGATATACTATCGGCTATCTTGAACAGGAACCGCAGCTTGATGAAACCAAGACCGTAAAAGAAATAGTACAGCAGAGTGTGCAGAACGTGGTTGACCTGCTCAGAGAGTTTGACGAGATTAACGCAAAATTCGCTGAACCGATGGATGATGATGAGATGACCAAACTCCTTGAAAAACAGGGCGAGGTTCAGGAAAAACTTGATGCCCATAACGCATGGGATCTTGATGCACGTCTTGATATGGCGATGGATGCGCTGCGCTGCCCGGATGGTGATACACCGGTAAAAGTTTTATCAGGGGGAGAAAAACGCCGTGTTGCTCTTTGCCGTCTGCTGCTCACCAAGCCGGATATCCTTTTGCTTGATGAACCGACCAACCACCTTGATGCAGAAACTGTTTCGTGGCTTGAACGGCATCTCCAGGAATATGCAGGAACAGTTATTGCAGTTACGCACGACCGTTACTTTCTTGATAACGTAGCCGGATGGATTCTTGAGCTTGATAACGGTGAGGGAATTCCATACAAAGGAAATTACTCATCATGGCTTGAACAGAAACAGCAGCGTCTTGCTCTTGAAGAGAAACGGGAATCGGAACGCCAGCGCACCCTTGCAAGAGAACTTGAGTGGATTCGTATGGCACCAAAAGCACGGCACGCAAAATCCAAAGCAAGAATCACCGCTTATGAAAACCTGCTCGCGCAGAAAAACGAACAGCGTGAAAAAGAACTGCAGTTATACATTCCGAACGGACCGCGGCTTGGCAATACCGTTATCAATGCTGAAGGTGTGATGAAGGCATACGGCGATAACATCTTAGTTGAAGATATGAATTTTTCAATTCCGGCAGGTGCTATTGTCGGCATCATCGGACCGAACGGAGCAGGTAAAACAACACTCTTTAAGATGATTAACGGTGTCGAAAAACCGGATGCAGGAAATCTGGTCGTGGGTGAAACGGTAAAACTTGCTTATGCAGATCAGAACCGGGATTCGCTTAAAGCTGATAAGTCAATATGGGAACTGGTCTCCGGCGGTGAGGATCTCATCACTCTGGGAAACAGGCAGGTTAACTCACGTGCCTATGTTGCGCAGTTTAACTTCTCCGGAGCAGATCAGCAGAAAAAAGTTTCAGTGCTCTCAGGCGGAGAAAGAAACCGTGTGCAGCTTGCGCTGATGCTTAAAGAAGAAGCAAATGTACTTTTACTTGATGAGCCGACCAACGACCTTGATGTAAACACCATGCGTGCACTTGAGGAAGGCATAGAAAACTTTGCCGGCTGCGCTCTGATTATCTCCCACGACCGGTGGTTCCTTGACCGTATTGTTACCCATATTCTTGCATTTGAAGGAGAAAGTAAAGTAGTTTTCTTTGAAGGCAGCTATACTGAGTATGAAGCCAAAAGGAAAGAGCGCCTGGGTATTGATGCAGACCAGCCGCATAGAATTAAATACCGCCATCTCACAAGACAATAATTTTATTAATTGTGAATTGTGAATTGTGAATTGTAATTGTGAATTGTGAATTGTGAATTGTGAATTGTGAATTGTGAATTGTGAATTGTGAATTGTGAATTGTGAATTTTGAATTGTGAATTGTGAATTGTGAATTGTGAATTG
>JADLAF010000235.1 GCA_020848375.1 Ignavibacteriaceae bacterium | reverse complement strand
TGTTTTTGAAAATGGCTGATGAATTCAGCAAACCTCCCTATAACAGAAAACTTCCCATCCCCAAAGAACACAATTGGGAGAGTTTGACCTCAAGGCGTGGCGATGAACTTGAGCTGCATTATTCCAAAACTTTGAATGTTCTTTCAAAACAAAAAGGTGTTTTAGGACAAATCTTTGTTCAAAGTCAGAACAAGATAAAAGAGCCTGCCATGCTTTACAAAATCATTGACATGATTGATAAAGAGCAGTGGGCAACGCTTGGTGCAGACATAAAAGGAACAATTTACGAAGGTCTTTTAGAGAAGAACGCTGAAGATACCAAAAGCGGAGCAGGACAATATTTTACACCAAGAGCATTAATTCGTGCCATGGTGGAATGTGTACAACCAGAACCCATGAAAACTATTGCAGACCCTGCTTGCGGAACCGGCGGTTTCTTTTTGGCAGCTTATGACTTTATCGCAAAACAGAAATTAGACAAAACACAAAAACACTTTTTAAAACACGAAACCTTTTTCGGAAATGAAATTGTGCCAAACACAAGAAGAATGTGTTTGATGAATTTGTTTTTGCATAATATCGGAGATTTTGAAAGTGAAAACTTTATCTCCCCTGCTGATGCTCTGATTTCGGATAGTGGTTTACGAGTTGACTATGTTTTAGCCAATCCTCCATTTGGCAGAAAAAGCAGTATGACAGCCACAAACGAAGATGGTGAACAGGAAACAGACGAGCTTACTTACAACCGACAAGACTTTTGGGAAACTTCCAGCAACAAACAATTGAACTTTGTTCAACATATAAGAACAATGCTGAAATCAACCGGAAAAGCAGCGGTTGTTTTACCTGATAATGTCTTGTTTGAAGGTGGCACAGGTGAAACAGTCCGTAAAAAATTGATGGAAACAACGGAGCTGCATACTATTCTTCGTTTGCCCACAGGTATTTTCTATAAGCAAGGTGTTAAAGCAAATGTGCTTTTCTTCGACAACAACCCCGCGTCAAAACAACCTTGGACAAAAGACATTTGGATATATGATTTCAGAACCAACATTCATTTTACACTGAAAAAGAATCCTCTAAAACTTGAGGACCTTAGAGATTTCATTAATTGTTATAATCCGAGCAACAGACGCAAACGAAAAGAAACTTATAGCGCAGACACAAATCCCGAAGGACGCTGGAGAAAGTTCACCTATGATGAAATCATCAGCCGTGACAAGACATCGCTGGACATTACCTGGATAAAAGACAAATCACTTGCCGACCTTGACAACTTGCCCGACCCGGATGTTTTAGCAGGAGAAATAATTGAAAACCTTGAAGCAGGACTGGAAAGTTTCAGAGAAATAATGATTACGATAAATGGAAAAGAATAAAAACCATCGCATATGTGTAAGCACATGAGCGAGCCACACGAACCAACCCTCAAGCCAACACTCGTTGATGTGTGACTCTGTTCCAACGCAAAGCCAACAAACAATATAGGCGAAAGACAGAAGGTCAGTTGCTAACAACAGATTGGACAAGAGGCGGGTTCAGTGGTCAATTAAAGTTTTGTGGTTCTGATAGATAAAAAGAGGATGTCGTTAAAGTAGGGGGTATTAATTTTGCATCAGTTTCCAGTCTTCTGGCAGGCGGCTATTTAATTCGTGAAAATTAGTCTCCTCAATTCGCATGAATTAGTGTAAACTTTCGCACCGATCATTAACACGTAATTCACGAATTAAGAACACGAATTTCACTAACCCCGACCAATTCGCTTCCTGACTGCTGTCAAAATATGGGGGCCCGTCTGTCAGTCGCAGCCCGGTTTTAAGGAGGGGCTGAGGTATAGACTCAGAAAAAGTGATATATTTCCGGTCCGAGAATAAACGAGCTATTCATAATAATAATGAGAAACAACCATGAGCAAGAAAAACAATTATCTCTTCCTGTCAGGATTTTTCTTTTGTGTATTCCTTGTTGTTGAATTTACTGATATTTATGGGGATTCCGGATGGTTTAAAATCTTTCTCATAATTTTATTCACTACTTTTTTGATCAGCGGAATTGCGAGCAAAGAGAAAAAAGGTAATGACAGCGAACGGCCTGAAAGATGAATTGCCAGAGGTCAGGGAGGCTTCATAGTTCCGGGAATTTGATTCGTGAAAATTAGTCTCCTCAATTCGTGTGAATTAGTGTAAACTTCCGCTCCCGCTCGTTAACTCGAATTAAAGACACGAATTTCACTAACCCCGCCAGATTTGCTTCCTGACACCAGCCAGACATTTTAAATCAATAACCGGACTTCCTGACGAAGTTTGTCATACTAATCGGCAGAATTCAGGTGTAACGGGTGCGTGGTCGGATTTTTTAGGGGGTAAACCGGGGGAGCGGAATAAGCAAAAAAATACTACCTTCAACAGACCTGTCTGTCAGTCACCGGTCTGTTGAGGTAGTGAGGGTTCATGGGGGTTTAATCTTTTTCCTGAGCCGTTCAGGTATGTTAAACTCTGCTATATAATATGCAACCTGCGTGCCAAAATTTTTGGCGGGGTACAGATAAATCACTGAAGGAAAAAGGTGCGAAAATTTGATAAAAAGGAACTTTTTGGTTAAGTTACAACAAAAATTATTCCAAAGAATGAAAGCTTTCTACCACATAGATGGTGTAGTTGTCGGCAAAGATGTCGTAAAGAGTCAATTTGTGTGCGACCTGATTGCATGCAAAGGGGCCTGCTGCACTATTCCGAGCGATTTTGGCGCTCCGCTTCTTAAGGAAGAGATTGAGCCGATAAGCTCGGTGCTGTCTCAGGTCAAAGAACTGCTGCCCGAACAGCACAAAATGATTATTGAGGAGGAGGGCTTTTACGAGACGGTGGACGGAGAACTGGTAACTAAAAGTTTTAACCGCCGCGCCTGTGTGTTTGTCTATTATGAAAATGATATTGCAAAGTGCGCCATAGAAAAACTCTATAAGGCGGGTGAAATTACTGTCAACAAGCCGGTTTCGTGTCACCTTTTCCCTGTCCGTATTTCCAACTTCGGCGGGGATGTACTCCGCTACGAAAAATTCAGCGAGTGTAAACCCGCTCTTGAAAACGGTAAGAAACTGGGTGTAAGGATTTTTGAATTTTGCAAGGACTCCCTCGTGCGCAAATACGGGGAGGGCTGGTATAAAAAATTATCGGATGAAGTGAACAATGAATCTTAATCTTTCTCAAAAACTGAGTCTCACGCAACGGCTTACCCCTCAGCAGATTCTTTATCAGAAGATTTTGCAGTTGAACGTCCTTTCGCTCGAGCAGAAAATAAAGAATGAAATTGAACTGAATCCTTTTCTTGAAGAAGATATCTCGCTGGAAGAAACTGCTGATGAAGCTGAAAACCCCGCGGATGATATTAATGATGAAGACAATGAAGAGTTCAGCAGCAAAGACCTGCTCGATGATGATGACTACTATCAGGATGATCCTGATTATCTGAACCGCCGCGGCAGTGAGGATGAGCCCTCAAACATACAAACCCCGCAGCGCGAAACTCTGAGTGAGCACCTGCTTGAGCAGCTTCACATGCTTGATGTTGACGAAAATCTGATGGTGCTCGGTGAAGAAATTATAGGTAGTCTTGATGATGACGGTTATCTTAAAGAGGAGCTGGGCATTATCATAAAAGAACTGCGTCTCTTTCAGCATATTGATATATCAGAAGAAACAGCAGAGCAGCTTCTTAAGAGAATTCAGCTATTTGATCCGCTGGGTATTGCCTGCCGCTCCCTTCAGGAGTGCCTTCTGGTGCAGCTTCATCATCATCAGCTTGACCCTTATTACTCATTCCTCGCGGAAAAAGTTCTTACCGAACACTTTGAAGATTTCACTCACAAACGGTACAAACTCTTAAAGAAAAACATGAAGCTGACAGATGAAACGCTTCATGAAGTTCTTGATCTTATCCACAAACTGAACCCCAAGCCGGGCGAAGGAAAAGTTGAGACAAAAGAGTTTAATCAGATAACGCCTGACTTTATTGTTGAGCGCGAGGGAAAGAATTTTACTATAGCACTTAATGACAGGAGCGTTCCCTCGGTAACAATCAGTCCGGCTTATGTGCAGATGCTTCAGGAAAATAAAAAGTCAAGCCGTAAGTCAGAAATTAAACGTAACACCTACGCGTTCCTGAAAGAGCGGTTTGAGTCAGCCAAGTGGTTTATTGCATGTATCGAACAGCGGAAGAACACCCTGATGCGGGTGATGCAGTCAATCGTAACCAAACAGTTCGACTTTTTTGACAAAGGTCCCAAGCATCTCCGTCCTCTTATATACAGAGACCTCTCCGAAGAAATCAGTCTGGATGTTTCAACTATCAGCCGTGTGGTAAACGGAAAATATGTACAGAGCCCGCAGGGCATTCACGAACTGAAATACTTTTTCAGCGAATCACTGACCACAGAGTCAGGCGAAGAGATATCCAACAAGGTAATCAAGGAGCGTATTAAGGAAATAATTGACGGTGAGTCTAAGGCAAATCCGCTGAGCGATGATAAACTGGCTGAGATGCTGAACAAGGAAGGCATCAACATTGCCCGCAGAACCATAGCCAAATACCGGGAACAGGAACGGATTCCGGTTGCCCGCCTCCGGCGGGAACTGTAACAGAGAAGTTCATTTAAGGAAATGTTCACTGATCTGCTGATAACCCTGTCTCTTTTCGCGCTGTTCGCGGTTGTTCACACCATAACAGCAGGGAGGCGGATGAAGCAGTATATACTCGGCCGGTTTCCGTTGATTGCCCCTTTTTACCGTCTTGCCTACAATCTCCTCTCCTTTCTTACCCTCTGGCTCTTTTATGAGTTCAGCCCTAAGCCGCATTACATCCTTTTTGATCTTCCCTATCCGTGGGATTTTCTCATCCTTCTCCCCCGGATACTGGCAGCGGCAGGATTTATATACACGATACAGCACTTTGACGGAGCTGAGTTTATTGGTATAAGGCAGGCGGTGGTATATATACGGACGGGTAAAGCTGAAGCGGACCCTGACGCCGGTTCCGTATTCACCTCAAAAGGCCCCTACCGTTACAGCCGTCATCCCCTCTACTTTTTTTCAATTATTTTTCTTCTTGCCCACCCCTTTGTGAGCTGGTTTTATGCTCTGTTCACTCTTTTCTGCATCATCTATTTTTACGCCGGGTCATGGTACGAAGAGCGGAAACTTCTGGCGCGGTTCGGAGCTGAGTATGCAGAATATCAGCGGCGGGTTCCGCGAATTTTTCCGTGGGATTTTTTTTAATGGGTAAATAAGTTAGGTTTAAGTTTGAAAAGCATATTTTTACATAAGTTCATTATTTAAGATTATTGAAGTTCGCGGACTGGAGCCCAAATGACGTTACTTGATTACCTGATAATAGCCGGGTATTTTGTTTTCAGCATCGGCATTGCCATTTTTTATTCAAAACGGTCAGGGAAAGACATGAACGAGTTTTTCCTTTCCGGCCGTAATCTTCCCTGGTATCTGGCGGGTCTTTCAATGGTGGCTACAACGTTTGCTGCTGATACTCCACTCGCGGTTACAGAACTTGTCGCGCGGAACGGTATATCAGGCAACTGGGTCTGGTGGAATTTTCTTTTCGGCGGTATGCTTACGGTTTTCTTTTTCGCGCGGCTCTGGCGCAGAGCGGGTATTATGACTGAAGCTGAGTTCGCGGAGATTCGGTACGCCGGCAAGCCCGCGCGGTTTCTGCGCGGCTTCAGGGCAGTATATCTCGGGCTTTTTATGAACGTGATTATTATGGGGTGGGTTAACAAGGCGATGATTTCGGTGCTCACCGGAATGTTTGGCATACCCGAAGGCGAAGTGATATTTTATGTGTTTGGCTGTATGCTTCTGGTAGCTGTTTATTCAGCGCTTTCAGGGCTGTGGGGTGTGGTTGTTACTGATGCCTTTCAGTTTTTTATTGCCATGTTCGGTTGTATAGTTCTTGCAGTCCTTGTGGTGAACTCATCACAAATAGGGGGCATGAGCGGACTGCAGGAAAAACTTGGTGACCGCCCATTCCTTCTTGATTTCTTTCCGCAGATCAGTTCCGGTGCTTCGACCATTACGGGTATCTTTAGTCTCAGTATTGTTTCATTTCTTGCTTATATAGGTATTCAGTGGTGGGCCTCGTGGTATCCGGGCGCGGAGCCGGGCGGCGGCGGATATATAGCGCAGAGGATGATGTCTGCCAAAGATGAAAAACATTCACTGTATGCAACACTTTTCTTTCAGGTGGCTCATTATGCCATACGCCCCTGGCCGTGGATTATAACCGCGCTGGCAACACTTATTATCTATCCTGATCTTGGCGCTGACGACAAAAAGATGGGCTTTATCTACGCGATGAATGACTTCCTCCCCTCCGGACTTAAGGGGCTGATGGTTGCCGCGTTTTTTGCCGCGTATATGAGCACTATTGCTACACAGCTTAACTGGGGCTCATCCTATGTGATGAATGACCTTTACCGCAGGTTTATGAAGCCCGCCGCTGATGAAAAACATTACGTTAAAGTATCACGAGTTTTTACTCTGCTTCTGATGATTGTTTCGGTTATCGTTACCCTCTTTATTGACCGGATATCCGGGGCATGGGAGTTCATCCTTGAGTGCGGCGCCGGGGTGGGGGGTGTGCTTATCCTCCGCTGGTTCTGGTGGCGGGTGAACGCCTGGTCAGAAATTGCTGCTTTGGTCACCCCGTTTGTTGTTTATCCGGTCGTCAAGATGATGGGAGTTCAGTTTCCGGAAAGTCTCTTTTACATTGTAGGCATCAATACCGTGGTCTGGGTCGCAGTCACCTATTTGACCAAACCCGAACCGGAAGAGAAGCTGATATCCTTCTACAAAAGGGTTTATCCCGGCGGACGGCTGTGGGCTGATTACGCAAAAAAGTCAGGCATAACCGAGAAGACGGGGCTCTTTTCTGTGATGTTCGTCAACTGGCTGGCAGGAGTGGTGTTCGTATATTCGATTTTATTTGGCACAGGTTATCTGTTGTTCTCTGAAATCGGTAAAGGATTATTATATTTGTCGGTCGGAATTTCAGCTTTTTTGATTGTTAACCGTAACCTTTCCAGGACGGGCTGGGAAAAGTTAGGTTCTTAAGCGAAGAATTCGGTTACTGGAGAAAAAAAGTCCGTATGTTGTATCATCAACCGGCCCCTTAATCTGTCAGATTAACCCGGGGGAAATCTAATTACAAAAAAAATTGCCTGGCGGGAACGGGTTGCAGTTCGTTTCTGTTAACATAAACTCATGCCAAGGGTTAGGTATGAGCCCTCAGTCAATTTTGATAAATATCAGGGGGAAGAAAAATTATTATGTCTCTTAATAACGAGCAACTAAAAAAGTTAAAACTTATACTTTTTGACCTTGATGGCACTCTTCTTGACGAAAAAGGTGAGATCGGGTCAAAAAGCGTTGAATACACAAAGAAGCTGGAAAAGCTGGGGGTGCAGTTTACCTTTGCCAGCGGACGGCTCCATTCAGCTCTTACTGATTATGCTAAAGAGCTTGAAATTTCGACACCCCTTATCTCCCTTGACGGCTCTCTGATTAAAAATTATCCTAACGGCGACATATTCTATGAGTCATTCGTACCAGAGAAATATGTTGAAAAATGTGTGGCTTACGCAGACCGTTTTATGTTCAGAATAGCTCTCTGCCACGCCGATGCAATCTACTACACAGAACACAACACCCTTATTCCCCAGTTAATAGATAAATTCGGTGCGCGTTTTGATGAGGTGCCCTCCTATCAGCCCTACATTAAGGAAACGCTTGAGGTGGTACTGGCCAGCGAGTCAAAAGATTATCTGAAGCATGTGCAGAACCGTATGCAGTTCCCTTATGCTTTCGGTCTTAGCACTGGTTTCACAAAATCCTACACATCTAAGGGTATCTATTATCTTGAAATCCGCAAAAAAGGAAGCAGCAAGGCAACCGGTCTGAATCGCCTTCTAAAGCACCTTAAAATTAAAATGGATGAAACAGCAGTTATAGGCGACTGGTACAATGACCGCGAGCTTTTTTTAACAGGAGCATTAAAAGTGGCTGTTGAAAATGCTGTTCCTGAAATAAAACACTTAGCCAATTATGTTACCGAAAAGCCCAATACCGAAGACGGTGTGGGGGATTTTCTTGAACTGGTTTACAAAGTCAAAACCCAATAGCTGGTTATGAGCAGCATGATTGTAAGGACTTCACTTCGTCTGAAAATCATTCTC
Organism: Ignavibacteriaceae bacterium; assembly: GCA_020848375.1. Classification (GTDB taxonomy): domain Bacteria; phylum Bacteroidota; class Ignavibacteria; order Ignavibacteriales; family Ignavibacteriaceae; genus H2-BAC3. The sequence continues at coordinate 20,331 of JADLAF010000235.1, read as the reverse complement.
GTTATTGCCGTAACTGTTCTAATTGTTCTGCTTTTCCCCCGTGAAATAGCGCTTAACACCGAAGTAAGCGTCGGGTCAGTCTGGATACAGGATGATCTTATTTCAGAAGGTGATTTCCCCGTATTAAAAGATCCCGTTGTTTACCGGCGCGAACTGGCTGCAGCCAAACAGAGTATATATCCGGTTTTCAGAAAAGAAGAATCTGTCTCAAGAAAAACTGCTGATACACTCAGGACGTATCTGCAACTCTTCACACAATTTCTGGATTCAGCAGGAAAAAAGCCATCAACTGAAATTAACAACGAAACATTTTTTTCTTCAGATGTCTTTAACTATCTGCTGCAAAGCCGCCTGAATGAACTTCGCAGAAGAAGGAAAGGGGCAACTCTGCAGGAGATTTTCAGTACGGCCAGCATCACCGCGGCCAGTATATACAGGCGCGGCATCCTGAACATTGAACGTGACCAGATTGGAAAGGACAGCATTGCCATTCGTGCCGGCAATATTGATATGATTGAGCGAAAGGACCGGCTGATACCACCTTCCCGGATTCCTGCAGCAGTTAATGACTGGCTGAGTCCTGAAATTACCGACTCACTCCGCCGCGAAAGCATCCGCCAGATTCTCAGGCATTTTCTTAAACCGAATCTTATTTATGATGCGGCCCTCACAAAAGAAGAAATTGAACTTGCGCAGTCAAAAGTTTCGCGATACTCAGGTATAGTTACTCTGAACGAACGAATTGTGGCCAAACATGACCGCATTACTCCTGAGATTAAACTGAAGATTGATTCGTATAGTGTCTATAAGGGGGAAGTTTCCGGAGTAACCGGGCGGATACTGCAGTTCACCGGAAAACTGCTTCATATATTCTCGCTTCTTTTTCTGTTCGGGCTTTATTTGTATAAGTTCCGCAATGATTTGTACCTGAATAATAAAAATCTGCTTCTCTTTGGAAGTATTTTTCTCTGGCTTGCGTTTGTAACGTACCTGATAAATCTTATAAGTGTTACTGATGCAATGAAGCTGCTGATTTTTATTCCGGCCGGGTCAATGCTTCTGACGATCATCTATGACTCACGGGTCGGATTTTATTCAACGGTCATAGCCGCGCTGATATCAGGCGCGCTGCGGGGGAATGATTATTCGTTTGTGCTGATGAATGTAGCTGCCGGAGCCATGGCGGCCTATTCGGTGCGTGATATAAAAAACAGAACACAGATTTTCCGTTCGTTCCTGAGCATTCTCGGTGGTTACGCTATTACAATACTGGCTTTCGGCTTTGAACGGTACTCATCGTGGGAGTATATACTGCTTGAGCTTTCTTTCGCGGGAACCAGTGCTCTGATCAGTCCGGTGCTAACCTACGGACTTCTTATCTTTTTTGAACGATTGTTTAATATTACTACAGAACTTACTCTGGTTGAACTGCAGAGCTTTGATCATCCAATCATGCGGGAGCTCTCTGCAAGCGCTCCCGGCACTTTTAATCATTCTCTTAATGTGGCCAATCTTGCCGAGGAAGCCGCTATTGCAATTAAGGCAAACGGACTTCTTGCCAAAACCGGCGCCTACTATCATGATATCGGCAAGACCCTTACTCCTGAATATTTTATCGAGAACCAGCGCTCAGGTGTTAACTATCATGATACCATTTCACCGGAAGAAAGCGTTCAGCTTCTGCTGAATCATGTTAAAAAGGGAATCGGTCTTGCGCAGGAACATGGTTTACCTGAAGAGATAATTAAATTTATCCCCGCTCATCACGGCACTACGGTGTTATCATTTTTTTATGAAAAGGCGAAAACTTTATACGGTGAAGATAAAGTTAACATAAATGATTACCGGTATCACGGTCCAAAGCCGTCAACCAAGGAAACCGCCATTCTGATGCTCGCTGATACCTGTGAGTCAGCCGCCCGTTCTTTAACTCAGCCCGATCAGGAAAGTATAGGTAAGATGGTTGATAAGCTGATTAAGCAGAAAAAGGAAGACGGACAGCTTGATGACTCACCTCTGACCTTCAGGGACCTGATGATTATCCGCGATGTGTTTGTTGAGCGATTGCAGAGTTTGTATCACCGCAGGGTCGCCTATCCCGATCCTTTGATTGTGGAGAAGGAGAAAGATGGACAAGGAATCATTCCTCCACCAGCTCCTTGATGATTATATAAACCATCTCCGGATGGTGAAAAATCAGTCAGAAAATACCATAGCAGGATATTCAACAGATATACGAAACTTCTTCTGTTATTGTGAAGAGCATCAAATAGACACCCCTGAAAAAGTTACGCTTGATGATGCCATCGGATTCTTTTCGCGAATGAAGGAGCTTGGGCTTTCAGCCGGAACACAGGCACGCTACCACTCATCACTGAACGGATTTTTTACCTGGCTTGAACTTTCGCGATATATACCCTACAGCGTAATTGACAGAATACCCGCGCCGAAACTCGGGAGAAGTCTGCCGGATGTTCTTTCGGTTGATGAGATGGCGCACCTGCTTGAAATTCCCGCAACGGAAACTACTGCCGGGCTGCGCGACAAAGCAATGCTCGAACTGCTCTACTCCTGCGGACTGCGGGTCTCGGAACTGATTGAGCTGAAGCTGAATAATCTTTACTTTGAAGAGGAAATGATTAAGGTCTTTGGTAAGGGTTCAAAAGAGCGGTTTGTTCCTGTTGGCCGGAGCGCCATCACCTGGGTTGACAAATATCTTACAGTTGGACGCCCCGCCCTGGTAAAAAGGGAGAAAAGCCAGAACTATCTCTTCCTGAACCGCAACGGCGGTAAGCTCAGCCGTATGGGCATCTGGAAGCTGATTAAACAATACACACTCACGGCGGGCATCAAAACGCCTGTTCATCCCCATACCTTCCGGCATTCCTTTGCTACACACCTGATTGAGGGGGGAGCTGATCTACGTGCCGTGCAGGAGATGCTCGGTCACGTAAGTATAGCCACTACTCAGATTTACACCCATGTTGACCGCTCATTTGTTATGGAAGAACACCGCAGCTACCACCCTAGGGGGTGAGAGATACAGAGAGGAAATTTCCCCCGCCCTGTGTATTTTGGGAGAAGGAAATTTTCAAATAACGGAAAAACTCGCTAAGCATTTTGAAGACATATCTCCGAATACTTTCCTACGCCAAGCCGTATAAAAAGTTTCTGGCTCTTTCCATCATGTTCACCATGTTCTATGCACTGCTGAACGGACTTGCAATTTATCTGACCATTCCGCTGCTGGATACACTTTTTCAGGAGTCAGCAAGACAAGCAGAACCGGTTAAAACCACAACGTTTGTTTTTCTGCCGCAATGGGTTCTTTCAATTAAGGACTCACTGGTAAAGGTATTTAATGATTTTGTTTTTGCCGGAACAAAGATTGACGCGCTTGTGCGGATATGTGTTCTGGTTCTGTCTGCTTACCTGCTGAAAAACATATTCGGATATATGCAGGCATTCTTCCTGAACTATGTTGAGCAGGGCATCATGCGCGATCTTCGTAATGATGCATATAACAAACTGCACAATCTTCCGCTCGGCTATTTCAAGAACGAGAAAACAGGAAACCTCATTTCGCGTATTATTAACGATACTAATGTGGTTCAGGCCAGTGTTTCCGCCGCCTTTCTTAACGCCATTCGCGAGCCGATTACCATAGTTGTTTTTCTCGGAATGGCATTCAGTATAAGCTGGCAGTTAACGCTTCTCGCCTTTATTATCCTTCCTTTTACTATGGGAATCATTGCCGCTATAGGACTGAAACTCCGTCGGCAGAGCACAAAAATCCAGCAAAAAATAGCAGACCTTACCTCACTTATCCAGGAAACAATAACCGGGGTAAAGATTGTAAAGGCCTTTACGATGGAAAGATACGAGAAAGAAAAGTTTCAGAACGAAGCGCAGAAGTTTTTCCGGCTGATGCTGAGGATAACCCGTACAAGAAATCTTTCTTCCCCGATTACCGAAGTGCTCAGTATGATTGTAGGTGTGGTTATTATATACTACGGCGGCCGTTTTGTGTTGGTTGATCAGTCGCTTAAGGCAAGCGAGTTCCTCGGATTTCTTTTTGCGATTTTTCAATTAATGCCTCCTATCAAAGAGCTCAGCAGCGTGAACAACCGGATTCAGGAGTCATCCGCTGCCGGTGACCGGGTATTTGAAATTATTGACGCAGAACCGGAGCCGGCAGACAAAGAGGGAACAGAACAAATTTCAGAGCTGCGTGAATCAATTGAACTTCGGGATCTAAGCTTTAAGTATGACCCGGACGGTGAGTATATACTGAGCGGTATAAGTTTTACGGTTAAGAAGGGGGAGATTATTGCGCTGGTGGGACCCAGCGGAGGGGGGAAGTCAACCTTAGTTGATCTGATACCCCGTTTTTATGACCCCACTTCCGGCGGAATATATATAGACGGGAAGGATATACGAACTCTTTCTCTCAAAAGTCTGCGCGGTAAAATGGGTATTGTCACTCAGGAGACAATTCTGTTTAATGAATCCATAAGAGATAACATCGCCTACGGACTGAAAGAGTTTCCTTTTGAGCAGATCGTAGATGCTGCAAAGATGGCCAACGCACATTCCTTTATCCTTGAACTGCCGGAGGGGTATGATACAATTGTTGGGGAGAGGGGAGTGAAACTCTCAGGCGGACAGAGGCAGAGAATCTCAATAGCGCGTGCGCTTCTTAAGAATCCTGAGATTATGATTTTTGATGAGGCCACCTCGGCGCTGGATAATGAGTCTGAGTTGCTGGTGCAGGAGGCAATAGAACGACTTATGAAAAACAGAACAGTATTTGTGATTGCGCATCGGCTCAGCACTATTCGAAATGCTTCGAGAATTTTTCTCATTGAAAAAGGAAGGATCATTCAGAGCGGAACGCATGACGAACTGATGGAAAAAACAGACGGACTCTATTACCGTCTGTATGATATGCAGTTTAAGGATGAAGCATGAAGCAGGAGAAATTCCGGACGGCAATAGTTTTCTTTGTTGTTCTCTTTCTTCTTACGCTTACCAATTCAATCTTTCTTAATCAGATTGGGTACTTCGGCGCTCTTATTGTTCTGCTGGTACAGTTTGCAGTAAAAAAAGAAAATCCATTTCAGAAAACAGAGCTTGAAATTCCCTTCCTTCTTTTTCTTGCGGTTGAGTTTATCGCGTTTCTTTTGTCAGATTTTCAGGCGAATGCATTTCAGAATTTTCTGAAGCGGGGACTCTTGATTCCGGTTATTTATGTATTTGCTTCAGTTCCGGAAACTGAGAAGGATGTAAAGAGAATCACGGTTATATACGTACTCGCTGCTTCGGTCGTCACAACACTCTATATATACCGGTCACTCGAATACTTCATTCAAAACCTTTACCGCACAACCGAGTCGGGCCCATCAATTTTCCAGTATCCTATTACCAGCAGTGAGCTTTATTCGTTTTTGGTAATTCTGCTTTTTGCTTTTGTCCTGTACGGAAAGCTGAATCTAAAAATCAGAATTGCTGTTATTATTCTCTTTCTCATAGCGGCTGCCTCACTCTTTGCTACCTACAAAATGACCGGATGGATTGGCGCTGCGGCAGGTATGGGTGTTGTTCTGTTTTATAAGAGAGACTGGAAACTGATTGTTCCTGCGCTTATACTTATAGGAGTGTTATTTGTGGTTGATAAAAATGTTTCGCGGGTGGAAGTATATAGGATTCAGAATGGCACATTTACAAAAACTGCGGAGACTGAAACCGAAGGCAGACCGTATGACCTTTTGACCGCTGATGGTTCTGTTTTGTTAAGTAATTTTCAGGGGGGATTGGTTACTGTTACAGAAAAAGCTGCATTAACGAAAAACTTCAGAACCCCTTCCCCTGTGGTTACTATCAGGGAAATTGATTCTATCAAACTGCTGCTCTGGATGATGGACAGCCGTTTTTGGGTCGTAAGCAGAACATCGGAAAGTTACGAACTGCTTTATGAGGTGTTAAGTCCGGGGCAGACAAACGCTTTCACTCTTTCTGACTCATTGTTATATATTATGGACAAGGACAGCGGACTGAGTGTTTTTCGGCTGAGTGATGACTCATTTGAAAGAATTTTCTATAACAAAGATTTCCCTTTTGCGCAACGTCTCTCGGTGGTAAATAGTCTTCTGTTTCATCACGCTGTACTTACCGGTTTGCAGATACACCGGCTTGAGCGAGGCGTTCCGGTCGCACAGATATATCACGACAGCAACATGATTAACGTAAGTTTACTTGCAGTACGTGGTGATGAACTGATTATATCCTCAAACGGGGAAACAGTAAGGCAGAGGTTTGATGATTCTGCTAAAACATTTATAAAAAGCGGAGTTTATACAGAAGCCGGACAGTGCGGTTACTTTGCAACGGACGGAGGGAGTGAATTATTCATTCAGCAGGGGGGCAAAATTCTGGTGTATTCTGATTCAGGTAATTCCCCACCAAAAAGCATAGTACTGCCTTACTCTCCCAATAGTGCGGCAGTTAAAGGAGATGCAGTGTTTGTAACTCAGATGAAACGAAGCAGGATGCTCAGAATTACTGACCCTTACCATCTTTCTAACTATGCGCGGTTTGAAATGTGGAAGACCGGGTGGAGGATTTTTCAGGATCATCCCTGGTTTGGTGTGGGGGATATAAGTCTTGAGCCGTATTACAAAGCAAAGAAAAGCCCGTATCTAAAGGAGATTCAGGGACATTTGCATAATAATTACGTACACATTCTTGCAATCCTTGGCGGAACCGGTTTCGTGGTTTTTATATATATGCTTGGGCTTGTTTTTTTACGGCTTCACAGGTCGGTAGCAGCTCTTAAGGGACATGACTTCTTTTATCCTCTTACGCTGGGTGTTATCGGAGCTTTTACCGGATTTCTGGTTTCTGGACTTACGGAGTGGAATTTTGGGGATCATGAGATCATCACAATGGTATGGTTTTTTGTAGGATTGGTTGTTGCAGCGGAGAGGATTGTGTTGAAAACAAATAGGAGTTAGCCTTCTGACTTCCTGAATGGTTTTATATTTTATATGGGGAGGATTGTCTTGAGATTGTGTTCCTGTGGCACTAAAACTAAGCGGGGATTTGCGTAATCTGCCACCGCCGAATGACTTCTGGGTGTTAAAATTATTTCTCCTTGCGGACTTCCTGACCACTTCCAAAGAAAATCATACGTAAAGTAAGCAGAGTTTACCGCTAAGCCAGGTAGCGTTAGAAATCCCTCACTCTTGTTCTTAAACCCCCTGCGCTTTACCCTTTAGTATCTCCCAAAAAGTCAGAAAAATTATCTGCAAATCCAGCCCGAATGTCCAGTTTTCAACATACCAGACGTCATAATCAAACCGTTTTTGAATGCGGGCTTTGTTTTGCTCCTCATCTTCAACATCTCCCCTCAGCCCGTGAACTTGTGCCCAGCCGGTTATACCTGGTTTAACCAGATTTCGTAGTCGCAGAGCTTCTATATATTCTTCATACTTCTTATTATAATTCAGCGCATGAGGGCGCGGCCCGACCAGAGACATATCGCCAAGCAAAACATTTAATAACTGGGGCAGCTCGTCAATGTTCGCTTTTCGCATAAATTTGCCGAAACGCGTAATACGCGGGTCATCGGTTGATGTGGCCTTAAATTCCTTATCCGCTCCTGCCGGAATCATGCTGCGGAATTTATAACAGCGGAAGGTTTTGTTATTCATTCCGATTCTGTCTTGTATATAAAACACCGGTCCGGGTGAAAGAATTTTTTGCAAAAGAATAATCAATGGAAAAAACCAGCTCGCGAACAGGATTAAACCAACAAATGAAACAGTAATATCAAAAGTACGTTTTATAAACTGCCAGTGAATTTCCTGTAAGGGCTCATTACGGACAGTGATGATAGGGAAACTTCCTATAAGCCCAACCTGAAACTTACGCGAAAGGAATTTGAAATAATCTGGGATGATATATGTGCGTATGGCAAGTTTGTTGCAAACTCTCATAATTTTTTCAATATCACTCATATTGCCGCCGGGGAGGGCAATAACCACTTCATCAATTTCATTGCTTTTGGCAATTTCTTCAAGGTTATCAATATTACCGAGAATATCCTGACCTGCGGGCTGCGCGTTGTCGAGGAATCCTGCTACTGAATAGCCGAGTGAAATATCCTTCTCAATCATCAGGCGAAAGTCACGTCCGACTTCTCCCGCTCCTGCAATAATCAGATTCCTGAAATTGACTCCCTTTCGTTTCTGCCGGCGTATTGCATGACGCAGATAAAGAAATTCAGCGGAAACGGAAACAGTGAGCAAGGCAGAATAATAAATAAGAAAGTTACGGGTATATAAATCCTCTTTAATCAGAAAAATAAATGAAATAGCGGCACCTGCCTGTAAAACGATATTCTTGAGAATATAAACAATTTGATAAGGGAAATAGCGGGAATTAAAATCCTCATAAAAACCTGTTGCATTAGCTGAAAAATACCACAGTCCGGAAAGAATCACCGGCAAAAGAAACATATACAAGCGTTCTACAAGCACCTGAGAGGGCTGGGCGAGCAGAGCAGCAACGGCGAACGAGAAGAATATCAGGATAATATCTGCGGCAGTGCGAAGTACTTTTAGGTTATTTTTTCCGAAGATCATGATGCGTTACTGCAGTTTTTCCGCTGCTTTTGATTCAACAAAGGCCATTATCTTTTCCTCAAACGCATCCTTTGAAAACTGCTGAGCGTAATGGTTAATGTCATTGCTGTTAAAGGAATTTATCTGCTTTTCAAACTGCCGAACCGCGTCAATGATTGACTGTGAGGTCTGTTCCTGAAAGTGAATTCCGGAGAGTCCGGGTTTAATAGTCTCTTTTGTTCCGCCTTTCCCAAGCCCAATAACCGGAGTTCCGCAGGACATTGCCTCTATGACCACAATGCCAAAGTCCTCTTCGGCGGCAAAAACAAATGCTTTTGCTCGCTGCATAAGTGACCGAAGTTTATCAAACTCCTGGTAACCGAGGATGCTGATGTTTGCGGTTGCAAGGTGCTTTATCTTATCAAGATCAGGACCATCTCCCACAACAACAAGTTTTTTATCTGGCATACGGCTGAATGCTTCAACAACCAGATCAATCCGTTTGTAAGGCACTAAGCGTGAAGCGGTCAGATAAAAATCGTCTTTCCGGGTTTCAAGTGGAAATTTGTGAGTGTCAACAGGAGGATAAATTACTTCTGCCTCACGGTTATAAATTTTCTTTATACGCGCTGCCGTGTATCCTGAGTTTGCAATAAAAAAGTCAGGACGGTTTGCTGTGGTAAAGTCCCAGATGCGCAGGCGGTGCAGCGTATATTTGGCAATCAGTCCTTTTAGACCTGTTCTCAGGTCTGCCTGTTTTATATACTGGTGATACAAGTCCCAGGCGTAGCGCATCGGGCTGTGGCAGTAACAGATGTGAAGCTGATTAACTCGCGTGATTACACCCTTTGCAACAGCGTGAGAGTTTGTCATTATAAAATCATAATCGGAAAGATCAAACTGCTCAACAGCAAAAGGAAAGAGGGGAAGATAATTCCGGAAAGAAGTTTTAGCAAACGGAAGATTCTGGATAAAACTGGTTTTCGCTTTTTCCCCTTTGAGAATGCGATCACGGTCAGCATCATTCAGAAAATCAACCAGAGCAAAATGATCAAAGTCACCCCAGATATTGGTGAATGACTCAACACATTTTTCTGAGCCGGCTGCAACCTCATACCACTCGTGAACCAGTGCTTTTTTCAAGGGGCGCTCCCCGCGGTTTTTTTATAAAGTGTAAGAACTTTATCGCTCATTTGTTCTGTGCTGAAGTGTTGTTCAATCATTTCTGCTGCATTACGTGAATAAATATGCCAGAGATTATCATCGGTCATCAGACGGATGATATCCCGCGCTGCCTGTGAAGGTTCATTCAGCCCGTAGAGGAAGCCATTAATACCCGGCTTGATAAGATCATTATTACCGGGTACGTCTGTTACCACACAGGGTAGCCCGAAACTCAGTGCCTCAAGAACTGAAAGCGGCAACCCTTCCATTTTTGATGTTGAAAGATAACAAAATGAACGGAGGTAAACATCGGGTACGTTGTCTGTTACCCCCGTGAATTCCGCCATTGCGCGGAGTCCGGCCAGAGAAATATCGGCTTCAATCTCTTCGCGCCCGGGTCCGTCTCCCACGACTATCAGTTTAACTTTGTGATCAGGGTGGTTGTTTTTTAACGCTGTAAGTACCGGAACAATCAGAGCTGGATTTTTGGCCTCGTCAAACCTAGTAATTGTTACAATGTTGAAAACCCCTGCTGATGGAAAATTTGCTTTAACTTTGGGAACTGCCACCCCGTTGTGAATTAAAGTAATTTTCCGAGCGGGTGCCAGTCTGGCTTTTAGTGCCTCACGTCTTTCTCCGTCACCAGTTGTAATGAAGTGTCTGGTCATAAGGGAAAGCACCCGTTCATACGCTGCATAAAGATACGCGCCGAAACGGGAGTATTTATCAGTATGAACGCCATGAAATGAGTGAATACAGTGAGACAGAGTAAAAAATGCAGCAGGGCGGGAGTACACCCCGGCTCCTTTGCCGTGAGAGTGTACAATTATGATATTTTTTTTAAGTATAAAAAGGATCAGCTTATAAAAATATTTTAAGCTGAATCGGCGGTGGGGTATGATAAGCACCCGGTCTCTACCGATCAGGGTGCATATACGTTCATAGTATGGAATATCTTCAGGAATGGCTGCAAAAAGTTTCACACGGCTGCTGAGTGACTCCATCAGGCGGAAAACATGTTCCGGACCGCCGCCGTAGTCAGCTCGTGACGAAATCATTAATACCGACAGGGGGGTGAGACTCATTTGTAATTCACAATGCCTGCTTTATATAAAAACACGGCTGTGTGATGCGCCAGATTTTTTGCCGTTCTTAAAATCGGATTACTCCGGTATGAAGCATGATACACTGCGGTGATGCCCCATTTCTTTCGGATATACTCGAGCCGGTCTGCTCTTGTATTATCCTTTCCCGAAAATTGCTGAGGATGAATACGATAATCAACGAGAATTTCAGGAAGAAAAGCAGGCGGGGATTTTTTTGAGAGCTTCAGCCAGAGATCGTAATCCTCAGCTTTGTTTTCCGGATTTACATCAAACAGCCCGGCTTCTTCGAGCAACGATTTTCTTGTAAGCACGGAAGAACAGGTGACTGAATTTCCGCGCAGAAGGTCATCATGTGTACGGGCTGCTTTCCAGGGGAGCGGGAGTACTTCGAAAAGCGGAGAAAAATAACCAACCGAGCCAAAGGTGAGACTTGCCGAGTATATAAAAGAAGCAGAGGGATGCTCTGAGTAATACTCAATCTGATGCCATAGTTTTTCTTTATGCCAGATATCATCAGCATCAAGGAAGGCAATATACTCACATTCTGCCTGTTTAATACCGAAGTTGCGGCTGTGAGCCGCTGTACCGTTACCATCAAGTGTAAACACCTTTATTCTTCTGTCCAACTGCGAGAGCCGTTGTGCAACAATAGCGGTACCATCAGATGAATTGTGATTCACGATAATAATCTCAAAGCCCTGATAACTTTGCTGAAGCACACTTACAACTGATTCTTCAAGATACTCGGCGGCATTGTGCGCCGGAATTATCACTGATATTACCGGCTTAATGCTCATAACTTACGTAGTTCAAAAATACCGCAGCCGTAGCGGCAGTTAAGGTTATTGTGAATATCATCCGAGCTTAGCTGATGTGAGGGGAAATAGCGGTTCTCATCATTGATATATGAGAATGAAACAAGCTCATACTTTTTATCAAAAAGGGAAAGCAGATAGCCGATACTGAAGATACGATGTGCATCAAATTCAATTCTCTGAGGGCCTATTGGCGTGGCAAAATAAAATGTTCCGCCGGGCTTAAGAAGTTTATATATATTATTCAGTCCCTTGATGTGCCCCTCTGAATCAATCGGGTCGCCGTAACGTCCGAGGCCAAAGTGTTCAATGGCGTGAAGACATGATACCGAGTCGCAGTATTCTGAGAAGGGGAAATCATTCTGCGTAAGGTCTGCCTGGGTGAAGGTCACATTTGGAATTGGTACCGTAAGAGGCCTAAAATCAAAAACTTCGATATTCCTGAAAGCAGCCACATGCGCTACGAAACCGTCAAGACGTGAGCCGATATCAACATGATGCGCCGGATTGTTATTGTGAATAAGACCGGCCACGTGCAAATCAAGAAAAAAGTAGTGCAGCGGAGTTGAGCCGGCTGTGTCAAACCGGTCCTCAAGCGCGGGATAGAATGACTGAATGCTGAAGGGCTGTCCGGTTCTTTGCAAATCTTTTTTAAGCAACTGGTAATTGCGTATATAGTACGGAATAGAGCGGAGTGAGTTTACTGTCTGTCTTGGATTAAACCCAAGCTGCTGAACCAATATCTTAATCGTTCTCAGCAAGCTCATAAACTGCCTGCTGAAATTTTTTCAAACATATTCTTCAGGTACTGTTTTGCGCTGTGCTCTCTAAAGGCGCGCTGATATCCTGCTTCCGCAATTTCTTTGCGCAGAGAGTCATGCCTCAGGAAAAATTTTATCTGGTCAGCCAGAAGCTGAGGGTCTTCAAACACGGCAATTTCTTTGTCTATTTCAAAAGCCAGATTCAGACCCGGAACAAAATAGCTGAGCTGAAAGCCGCCGCATCCGCAGATTTCATAATGTCTGCCCTTTACCTGCTCTTTAATTTTCCTGTTCATTAAAAGTGTTTTTACTGCTTTGGGTGAAGTGAAAGACGAAAGCACATGAAAGAGATTATATGACACTCCGTTACTAAGATTCAAATTAACCGCTGACTGGTTAAATATATCAACCATTTCTTCAGTAGTAATCCATTTTTGGTCACCGTCCCATCCTCTGCCAAAGACGTGAACTTCAAGCCCGGCTTTGCGGAGGAGTGTTACAACCCATTGGCGGTACGAACTGAATCCGCCAACGAATGAGACTTCATAGGTAATGGGCAGTTCTTTTTTCTTATATATATCCTGATTATAGCCGAAAGGGGAATATACTGCCTGTATAAGACCTTCTGACTGATACTGCCGGTACATATAATAGTCAGGCGTGCTGAAATAGCGGAAGTATTGAATCCAATGGCGCACAAATTTCTGGCGCCAGGGGTCATCAAAGAAATAGACAGCGGTTTTGGTAAAAGTATTAAGTTCCTGAACGGTGCTTTCTGCTATTTCATTTTCAAACAGGCAAAAGAGCATGATATCGGGAGCGAATTTTTTAGCTTCCTCAATCAGTTGCGAGTTCATTGCCTCTTTTCCTGCCAGTTTAAACTGAACATAAAAATCGAAATGAAAAACGTTTTCTGCACCGAAGAGCTCAATCGTTGGAAGATGTATATTGGTATATTCAAACGAAGCATCCCGGCTTAGAACTCCGTAGTCATGCTGCATGAGCACGGTCATTATCTTCATGCGGTCAGCTTCCTGTTTGCCAAAAGCACAAGAACAAAATAGAGCAGCCCGGTTATAACCGATGCGGTGATGATTCCTGCCATTCCGTAAATTTGAATAAAATAATAGTACAATATAACTGACACAATGCCTGAAATGACCTTTGGATAAAGATATAAATGAGGCCGGTTATAAGCCAGTCCTTTGTTGCAGAGCGCCTGACCGGCGTAAAAAAGCCCTGAGCCCACTGCCAGCCAGGGGAGCAGTGTGGAGTAACGGGTGAACTCAGCCGAACTTAAAAGGGTGATCAGAAATTCCCCGGCGAATGTAAAAATGAGAAAGGCCGCGGCGGCAAGTAAAAGAACAGAGACAACACTCATCGCTATATAAAACTCTCCCCTCTTCCGGTCGCCTCCTTCGGCTGAAAAATTTTTAAAGATAAGAGGGAGAAACAAATCATTAATGATATTTGATGGGATTGCAATAAACGCATTCGTAAGTGCAAACATCAGTCCGTAGTAACCCACATCTTCCGGTGTGAGGAATGCGTTGATGACCCATTTTTCACCGTTAAGCTGAAGCCACATTGCTGCACCCCAGATGACAAAAGGAAGTGAATAGGTAAGAAGCTCCTTTGTTAGCTTTTCTTTCATCAGTCCTGGGTCAATGCTCAGTGAAAATTTCCAACCTGTCTGCCGCGACTTTATATAACCCAAAGCAAGCAGAGGAAGCGAAAGCATAATAATAACCGTACCGGCTGACATTTCGTTATACAGAATGAGCAGATATACAAGGAGTACTGACACAACTTTTTCGGCAGTCTGCGCAACTGCATTAAAAACCCTGCGGCGGCCTGCATTGAGGATGCCGCTGAAGAATTCAGAAAACTTTGAACTGACCGCGAACCAAAGAGCGAGCAGTATCATAGGTGCGTATATATCCTGTCCAGTCAGATTCACAACTAAAATCGCAAGCATGGCAGCCATGCCGAAGATGACGACACCCGAAACATGGAAAAGTGAAATCAGGAGGTTATACACCGAGCCCGGCTGAGTCGTTTCAGTCTCGAAATAAGAGCGGATGAACCCCTGCTGAAGTGGTCCGTAATAAAGCTGACCGGTCAGAGCCGCAAGTGTGGTAATCAGTATATATTCACCGTAAACCGCGGCACCGGCTGAGGCAATCAGTTTTATGAGAACGAAGCTGAGAATAACACCGGCTGCCTGCCCGCCGAAGAAGAAGACAATCTCCCTCTTGTTAGCGCTAATTTTTTCACGGAAGAGTGAAATCAAGCCGGAACCCTCTTAATGTATGGGGTAACGTCCGGGTCGGGGCTGGTTTTGGGTATTTTGTTATCTCTCCGACACAGCATACCGGCAGGGCCGGTGACGGGCGAAAACAGGGGCGGTATTGGTAAACGACAAAAAAAATCAGCAGTCACGGCTAAATAATAATATTTCAGAATAAGCTGCCATTCCGGTCTTATTCATAGATTTTTAGTAAATTTGAATCTGAAATTCATCACGGAACCGGTAATTGGCAGATAAATTAAAAATCTCATCGCTTATTATAGCAAAGAATGAAGAAAAAAACATCGGGCGATGCATTAAAAGCCAATTATTCTGCATTGATGAAATAATTGTTTTGGTTGACTCCGGCACTACTGACCGAACCGCTGAAATTGCCTCCTCTTTTGAAAAAGTCGTCTGCCGTCAGGTGGAGTGGAAGGGGTACGGGGTGACCAAGCAGGAGGGGCTGGCACTTGCCTCGAACGACTGGATTTTCTGGATTGATGCTGATGAGGAGCTGACCCCCGAACTGAGTGACGAAATTAATGAATTTAAGGTGCGAGAACATCATTGCCCTGTTTATGAGCTGCCACGGCGGGCGTTTTTTCTGGGAAAATGGATAAAACACAGCGGCTGGTACCCAGGGTATGTTGAGCGGATTTTTAATAAAAAGCAGGCGAGGTTCAGCCCGAGCGGCGTTCATGAACACCTGGTTTATGAGGGGGAGTCTGGTCGGCTTGAGCATGACCTGAATCACTACACCGATCCCTCGATAGAACATTATTACACCAAGTTTAATAATTATACTTCACTTGCCGCGTCTGATCTGATGAATGCCGGAAAGACATCTGGAATGAGTGACCTGATCATCAGACCGCTTTTTATCTTTCTGAAGATGTATATACTGAGGCGGGGATTTCTTGACGGAAAGGAAGGATTTCTACTGGCTGTGTTTTCTGCCAATTATGTTTTTACAAAATACGCAAAGCACTGGGAGCTTAGTAGCGAACGGAAAGGAAAGGATTTATGAAACTTGGAATAGTTGCAAACATTACACGGGACGGCATCGGAGAAATTGTTGCCGGTATTGCTGACACTATTTCAGCAGCAGGGTTTACCGTTTCGGTTCACGAACAGCTCCGTTCTCTGATTAGTGATTCGAGCGGTTATCTCTTTTGCGATGAAAAAACTTTAGGAATCACCAGCGACCTTCTCGTTTCTATTGGCGGTGACGGTACCATGCTCTCAGCCGCACTGATTGGTCATACATACGACAAACCACTGGTTGGCATCAATTTTGGCAAGCTAGGTTTTCTTGCGGATGTTGATGTGAATAAACTGGATAACTTTCTCTCTGAGCTGAAGAGGGGGGAGTATAAAGTGGAAGAGCGTATGGTGCTTGAGTCGGAGTGCACTGAACGTCCCGGAGAGGTTCACGTTGCATTTAATGATTTTGTGATAGATAAAGGTTACTGGCCGAAGATGATAGATATACGGCTTGAAGTTGATGGAGAATATGTCACCACGTTTCCGGCAGATGGAGTTGTTTTTGCAACGCCGACCGGGTCAACTGGTTATTCCCTTTCAGTCGGAGGACCAATTGTTACTCAAAAGGTGGAAGTGATAACCATCGCACCAATCTCGCCGCACAGTCTGACCGCCAGGCCGTTAGTGCTTAGTCCTTATCAGACGGTGAAGATTACAGTTTATTCGCAGCATAAAACAATTCAGTTTAATGCAGACGGTCAAAGAGTAGTGGACTATATATCACCGGCGGAAATAAGCATCTCGCGCTGCCGGAAATCGTTAAAGATTCTCAGAACCCATTCTTCTTCTTATTTTGAAGTGCTGCGGAATAAACTTTTTTGGGGACTTGATGCAAGAAATAATCAATTGACTAAAAAATGAGGCATAATGAAAAAGCTCCTGTTTGTTTTTATGTTGTTTCTTTCCCTTTTGCTGCATGGGCAGGATGTGAATAAGTTAGTTATAGATGAACGCACTGAAAAACCAATGCTCATTGGGTTCTGTTCGTATGAAGCTTTTACCGATACAAATTTTGGATGGTGGTATCAATCGGGTTATAATGATTATGAGATTAATGAGTCAGCAATTGATGACTTAAACCCTAATCCTGATGAGATTACCATTACCGTGGTTCTTGGTACCTGGTGCAGCGATAGCAGGAGGGAGTTCCCTCATTTTGCCAGACTGATGGATTTGATTGGATTCCCGCGTGAGAATATAAAGATCATTGCCGTAAACCGCGCCAAAGTTACCGAGGGGGATGATGTGGCGGAGCTGGATATACAATTTGTGCCGACTTTTATAGTGTACCGCAGCGGTAAAGAAATCGGACGCATCGTTGAAACACCAACCCTCTCAATAGAAGAAGATTTGGTTGAAATCTTAACGAAGAAAAATAATAATGAAGAATGAAGAATGAAGAATGAAGAATGAAAAAAATGTCTGTTCCGAGCCGTTCAATTCAGCGTTGCTTTAGCATCCGATTTATATCCGCGTTCAATTGGCGGGGAAAGTGTTTCCCGCAGATTTACGCAGATATATGTTTGCTGTGTTGCCCAATGTTTATTGTAAATTGATTTTCTTCCGCAGATCACGCAGATTTACGCAGATATATGTTTGCTGTGTTGCCCAATGATCATTGCAAGTTGATTTTCTCCCGCAGATCACGCAGATTTGCGCAGATATATGTTTGCTGTGTTGCCCAATGATCATTGCAAGTTGATTTTCTCCCGCAGATCACGCAGATTTGCGCAGATATATGTTTGCTGTGTTGCCCAATGCTTATTGTAAATTGATTTTCTCTCGCAGATTTACACAGATATATACTCACTCAATTGTACATTATTCATTGTAAATTGTACATTGATTACTAACTACTAATTATTCTAGAATTCTTCTCCGCCATCGCCGTTGTTCATATCCCGACCGCCTTTGTCTTTTTTCTCCGAGCGGTTGATATTATAACGAATATTTAACATCACCATGGGTGACTCCCTCACGTTATACTCATACCGGTAAACCGTTGCACTTTGGCGAGTGTGTTCTCTTTTAGCTGTACCGAATATATCACGCATCTGTAGAGTGAGCGAAAGGCGTTTATCAAAGAGATCATATTTGGCTGCAAGATCAGTGCTGAAGGATGCGCTTGTGTTCCCCTGTGAACTGACTGAAGGGGCAGTATATCCGGCGTTTACCTGCATCTGAAAGACCGGTGTGAATTTAAATGTGTTGGCTGCTCGGAGATTCCAGTTTGTTGCGGTTCTTTCAAATGCTGTTCCGTCTGCCTGACCCTTAATGCGGTAATCATAAAGTGTTCCCATCAGATTTACATTCCACATCGCAAAAGGGTCAACAAGAATCATCAGTTCGGTACCGGTTGAATAGTCCTCACCCACATTGTAGGGTTTTTGTAGTGTGATACCCGGAGCATAGAGTGAACTAAGTCCCTCAATTTTGTTCATCGTATGGCGGTAAAATACTTCACCGGAAATGGAGATATCCCTTATAAAAGTCTGGAATCCCGCCTCATAAGAGTTTATATATTCGTTCAGAAGTTCAGGGTTGCCAATGCGGACGTTGTTTGCATCGGTAAAAGTTTCAAATGGTTCAAGCTCCCATCCGCCTGGTCTCTCAACACGACGCGTAAATGATGCGGTGATCTGGTGTCCTTCGGCAAATTTGTAACTGCTGAAAAACGTTGGAAAAATATCCCAGTCTTCAACTTCAGTGATAAGATTTTTTAATCGTTCATCAACATTACGGTAGGTGTATTCCGCCCTAACTCCTGCCTGAAGTCCGAGGTTGCCGATATAATGACGCACCTGTGTATATATACCCTGATCGGTTTCGGTCAGTACGGTATATCTGTCAAAGAGTGATAATCTCTGAAAGCTGCCGGATGACGATGAGTATTCAAACAGCCCGGTTTCTTCATCTGATATTTCAGTAGAAAAAAGATATCCGGCTTCTAAAGCGTTCTCCAGACCGTAGGGAAGTACGTAGTCTGCTTTTAATTCATATTCTTCAGAGGGACCTGCCTCAGTCGAGTTCCTTCCGTCAAACTGCTGACCATTTCTTAGCAGATTGGAAAGAGTTGACTCTTCTGAGTTATGAGTGTGATACGACAGGGAGAGAATAAGCTCATGACCCTCTCTGCCTAAACCCCGTGAGTAGTCCAGATTAAACCGCGCCACATCACCGCCACGTGAGCGGAATCCGCTTTCGTTATATATATCGCTGCTGTCTAAACCGGAAGAGATATATCTTGAGCGGATGGTTGAAAGTGATGAGTTTTCGCCTTCGCGGTGACCGGTGTAAAACCCGAATGAAAATTCATCAGCCGGCGATGCTTTCCACATAAGTGAACCGCGCAGACCGTAAGAAGTTCTGCCCCAGGTCGAAGTGCCGTCATATAAAAATTCTGAGTATGAGCCGGTGCTATAGTAGCGGTTGGTCTGGCGTGAGTCTCCGGGTGAGAATCTTCTGTTGTAGTCAATAGAAACAGCGGCTGAAAGATCAGTCATGCTGTAATCAAAAAGCATATCACCGCCGTATTTATCATTAAGCCCGGTATTCGCATTTACGAAACCGCTCAGCCCAAGCTGTGTAGATTCTTTGAGGATAATGTTTATAACACCTGCTGTCCCCTGCGCTTCAAAGCGGGAGGATGGATTAGTTATAATTTCAATCCGGTCAATGGAACTTGCGGGAATCTGCTGCAATATATCCTGCGCGTCCATTGGTGAAACTTTCCCGTTTATCAGCACGGTGAATGACTGACTTCCCCGCAGACTTACATTGCCTTCAATATCTACCGTGACTGAGGGGATATTTTCCAACACTTCAGCCGCGGTGCCTGATACCGAGGGTTGCATCTGCGAAACATCAATCACTTTTTTATCAGTCATATAAGTAATGGGGGAGCGGTCACCCTGCACAACTACATCATCTAATTTGAGTGATGATGAGGCAAGAAAAATATCGCCCAGATTGACCAGTTCATCCGCCTGAAGAGCGGAGACTTCAAGAAAAACATCATCATACCCGATAAAGCGCACATCAATCAGATACCTGCCGGGAATCACTTTTGGAAAAAGGAAAACGCCGTCAAGACCGGAGACCGTGCCCGCGATCATGCTGGAGTCTGTACGATTAAGCAGCAGGATGTTTGCGTATTCAAGCGGTTTTCCGGTAGATTTTTCGATGATCCTTCCGGTTATTTTTGCTGATCCTGCATCTGAGGAAAACAGCGCCGCTGCTGTAAAAATGAGAATAATGAGTGTTTTTCTTATCATCTATAAACTTTGTACTTCCAGGGAATAATATTATAACAAGTAAACGCCAAAAATAGTTTAATCTGACGGAAGTTTTTGCGTCAAAATCTGGTAGCGGATTTGGGTCAGAAATCAGTCTCCTTCCCGAATGAAAGCAAAATCAGAGTTTCCGGGCTATGACAAATACGGATTTATGCGCGGTCGAGTTCCCCGTTGCGTGATCTGCCGCTTCAAGGTAGAGGATGTAGATGCCGATGCGGAGCGGATTGCC